>JAABSS010000292.1 GCA_011390235.1 Desulfotignum sp. | reverse complement strand
TCCAGGGCAGCTGCAAGCGTTGCCATATTTTCCAGGGATACAGTCACGTTTTTTCCCCCCAGATCAATCTGTGCCCCGATTTTTTGAAAGGGGATGGCCATGTTCTGCACTGCTGCCATGTCAAGGGTTGTGCCTGCGGTGTAGTCCAGGTTTGTATCCAGATCAAATGCAATGGCCGTATCCAGATACTGCAGGTAAATTTTCGGATCAGCCGGGGCAAGAAATTGTCCGGGATTGATTTGTCCGGTGGTTTTAAGGGATACCTGGATCACCTCTTTGGGGGTAAATCCTTTGTCGAAAATCCGGGCTGTGCCGGAAGCCGTTAATTTCATTTCCTGTCCCTGGACAAGAAAACGGCTGATTTCAGCCCGACCCGTGTTGTCCAGTTTTCCTTCAACCTCCACAAGGTCCAGTACAATCCCGGCGGCTCCAAGATCCCGGCCTGCCAGTGCAAACTCTGCGGTAAGGGTGTCCAGGGAGATCCCCTTGCCCTGGATGCGGCCATGGGAGGAAAATTGTCCTGAATATCCGGGCATCCACGGGGCTAAACGGGCAAAGTCCCCCCCTTGCTGATCAAATGACACCACATAGGCCAGACGGTCCATATCCCCGGCCGGATGCAGAAACCCGTCAGGAAAAAGCGATGACAGATCTGTTGACCCGGAAAAATTCATTCTGCTGCCCAGCAGGTTCACCTGTCCCTGTTCAATGGTCATCACCTGTTCAGCCAGATCCATTGCGACATCCAGGCTGCCTTTTTCAAAGGCCTGTTCCATTTCCAGGTTCTGCCCCTTGATCTGCAGCTGCACAGACGGATTGTTCAGGGACCCGGTGCCGGTTATTGACAAATCCACGGTGCCTCCGAGATCCGGCATGTTTTCTGATATCTGTGACACCTTGGCAAGGTGTGCTGCTGCCTCAAGTGTCAGATGCATTTTCCGGGTGTTAAAAATATCTTCAACAGATCCGGATGCTGTGAGAACTGCCAGGTCTGAATCCAGGTCAATGGAAATATCATTTATATCATTTTCTTTCAGGGCGCCGGCAGCTGTAAAAGTTTTGATATCAATGGCGGTTTCCGCATTAGACAGGGATATGCCGCTGATGTTTACAAAAACTGCAGCTGTCTGCTGCACCAGATCGGCATCCGATATTTCAACGGTGACGGCTGCAGCTGAAACAATGTTTTCAGGACCAGAAAAGACCACAGAGCCGTCCGTAATCCCCGCCTTTCTGATCTTTACATGCAAAGGAATGCCGAGCGGCTCCTGGTCATCACCCTGGCTATCTTCAGGCGCGGCATCCCCGGCCACAAGGGCATCCACAATATTTATTCTGCCGCTGCTGTCAGCAGTAAGATGCAGTCTGGGCCGGTCGATGTGCAGGTTCTGAATTTCCAGGACCTTGTCAAACAGGGCGCTGAGCCGGAGATCCAGTCTGAGGGAGTCAAATGCCAGGCAGGTGTTTCCCTGTGTATCCTGCAGCTGCAGGTTTTCCAGACGGAGAAATGATCCGGCAGCCAGCACATGAATCCCTTCTGCCTTCAGTGTGCCGGGAATCAAGGTATTGATGTGATCAACCAGCAGGTTTTTTGCATGGTCCGTACGGCTGTATCCGTAAAGCCCGGCCATTACTGCGGCAAAGCAGATCAGAATGACAGCTCCGGTAACAAGTATTTTTTTTTTCATTATCAGATTATTGTATTATTTTTCCTGTATTCGTTATCAGGTTTCAGCACCATCATCATGCCCAATACTATATCATATCCCCAAAAAATATCCCAATGACAAATTACAGGGCAGTTGCACGCTTGTCCTCCATCGGCAAATCACATACGATTTTTGCAGGCTGTTCATTTGTTGTTGTTTGTTCATGTGATTGTGGTATATTGATTCCTTAATATACGTTACATTATAAAATCAGATGATATAAACTGCCCGCACCTTTTGTGCTCAACCGGTACGTTGCCTGCTGCTGATCCTCCCCGCTGCTTATGGAAAAATGCAGATAAAACATTACCAATCATGGTGATGTTTTCAGCATAAGGAGAAAAGGTATGAAGCGTTTCAGGTTGCATGTATGGTCTGCTATTGCAGTGTCAGTGGGAATCTTTTTGTTTTCAGGGTCTGCCATGGCCCAGAAACCCATTATTCTGGGAGCACCTTTGTCCACTGCCTATCTTTACGGCTGGGGTGCGGAACGGGGCATCCGGCTGGCCGTGGATGAGATCAATGCAGAAGGCGGTGTATCCGTGGGCGGTGAAAAACGGCCCTTTGCCGTGGAGGTGATCGATACCCGGGACCTGGAACCCGGGGTGCCGGTGAGCGAGGCACTCATGGCGGTGGAACGGCTGATTCTCAACAAGAATGCGGATTTTATCGTGGGCGGCCCCAACCGGTCGGAAGCGGCTCTGGCTGCCATGTCCCTTTTGTCCAAGCACAAACGGGTGTCCATTGTCACCTCCGGGGTGCTCACCCCCAAATATCACAAGACAGTGGCAGCCAATTACGACAAATTCAAATACGCTTTCCGGATCCATGGAGAAGCAGTGAATCTCATCGGCGAAATCATTGCCAACTTTGCTGATCTCAAGGAAAAATACGGCCTGACCAAGGTGTTCATCATGGCCCAGGATGTGTCCCATGCCAGGGGCGCGGCAGAGGTCATGGGCAAGGTGGCCGGCTCCAAGGGGTTTGAAGTCACCGGTACTGAAATTTTTCCCACCGGTGCCACCGATTTTTCCATGGGACTGCTCAAGGCCAAATCCACCGGGGCCGAGATCATCAATATCTGGATGGATATGCCGGAAAGCGCCATCCTGCTCAAGCAGTGGTATGACCTGAAAATCCCGGTCCTGCCTTTCGGCTCCACCCTGGCGGCAGCCGAACAGCCCGGGTTCTGGGATGCCACCGACGGCAAGGGGGAATACACCCTGTGCAATGTGGTCAATGCGGGCAATGCCCCGTCCGAAGCCACCCCCTGGACCATGAAATTCTACAACGCCTATGCAGAAAAATGGGGTGTGGAACCTGAAGGCCTGGGTGCGTCCTCCTCCTACATGGCGGTATATGCCCTCAAGGATGCCATCGAGCGGGCCGGCACCA
>JAABSS010000291.1 GCA_011390235.1 Desulfotignum sp. | reverse complement strand
GCCTCTTCCGATTTTGTCTGAAATGCTGCCCCAGATTACACCGCAAAAGATGCTCAGCCCGCCGACCATGGCCCATAACCCCCCGGCCCCGTTGCCAAGACCGGTGAGAAGCCGCATGGCAAAGGCAAAGTCAAAAGATTGTGCAAGTCCTGTCAGGATCATGGTCACGCCCATGAGGCCTAAGGCCGCTGTAATAACCGCTCTGGTACCGAATCTGGCAGCCAGAAATCCGCCGATAATGGCCATGGACAGATACCCGATGAAGTTGCCCGTACCCAGAAGGCCCAGCTGGGTATAGTCAAAAGAAAGCCCGTCCTTCATGGCCGGCAGCAAAAGGGTGTATGCCATCCGGCCGAATCCGTGGGCTGCCACCGTTGTCATCAGTCCCATGAAAATGACGATCCATCCATAGTGCAGTTTTTTCTCCATGCGGATCTCCTTTCCCCTGGCTGAAACTCTCACGCCGGATTTCCATCATTGATTTCCGTTATATGGCAACAGCGTTTCCCGGTTTCTTTATAGTATTGGCAGTTTAAAAAGATTGTCCAAATCTCTACCAGTATTACAAAACGGTGTAAAGAAATTTTACCTGAAAAAGTATCACCCTGCCTGGCCTTTTGCCAGGGCAAATCCCAGAATGATGAAAATGACAGCCAGGGCAATGGGTTCTTTGAACCGGTGGCGGCAGATGCGCATCAGGGGAAAAAAGAAAACACCGGCGGAAAGTCCGCAGAAAAACCCGAACACATGGGCCCAGACATCGGTGTTTTCGCCATGGCTTAAAAATGCCATCAGGGTGGCGCCGGCAATGATCGGCATGATCCGGTCCCGTTTTCGCATGGGACCTTTTTGTATCATCTGAAAAGCGGCCAGTCCTCCGGCAGCCGCCATGACGGAAGTGGAAGCCCCGATGGACAAAAGGGCATTGCCATGGAACCCTGCATTGATCAAATTTCCGCAGGTGCCGGCAAACAACAGGAAAAAAGGCCCGGTGCCGTATCCGGACAACCGGATCACAGGTCCGGCAAACAGGAGGATTCCGGCCAGATTTCCTAAGAGATGGGCGGTGTCTGAATGCAGAAACAGGGCGGTGACAGCCCGGAAGGTTTCCCCCTGGCGGATGAACATGGAGGAGGCACCATAGGACAGGATATGCTCCCACCGGGTGCCGGTCATGTCAATGCCCATGTGGATGGCTGTGAGCAGGCCCATGATGACAAAGGCGGCCGGGGTCGTGAAACCCGAAGGCCCCCCCGGAAGAGCAGGCAGCGGTTTGTGGTCGGTACGGTTTTCTCTGAAATAGGCGGCCACATGGAATCTGGCCTCTGCCGCCTGTTCCGGGGAGGTCAGGATGTCTATTCCCCGGGTGCCGAAAGATTTTTGGGCAAAAATATTCTGGGAAGCCAGTATCAGCAGGATCAGATCGGCGGATTCACCGGACCGGCCCGCAAAAATGCGTTTTAATTTTTCCTGGTTTTGTGGTACATGCGTATGCATGACCAACAGTCTATCTTAAGTTCAGGAGAAATAAAAGCATGCAGATTATACGGTTCAGAACAGCAGATAACCAAATGTGTCTGGGAACAGGGTATGATGGTACCACCGCATCAGTGCTGGAAGGGGATATATTTTCCGGGGTGAAAGACACCGGCAGGCGGGTGGATGTGGCAAAAACAGAGGTGCCGGTAACGCCTGCCGCCATTTTCTGCATCGGGCTCAATTACCGGGGACATGCAGAAGAAACCGGCATGGACCTTCCCCGGTATCCGGTGGTGTTCATGAAAAACCCCGGGGCGGTAACCCCGCATAACAGTGAGATTGTGATTCCTGTTTCCTGTCTGGAAAAACCGGAGGTGGATTATGAAGCGGAACTGGGGGTGGTGATCGGGCGCCCTGCCAAACATGTGTCCGAGGCTACGGCCCTGGATTATGTGCTGGGGTATACCTGTGCCAATGATGTGTCGGCCCGGCGGTGGCAGAAACATGCCGGCGGGGGACAGTGGGTCCGGGGAAAGAGCTTTGACACCTTCTGCCCTTTGGGGCCGGTCCTGGTGACACCTGATGAGATACCTGATCCCCAGAACCTGGCCATTGAAAGTGTGCTTAACGGACAGACCATGCAGACGAGCAATACCAGGGATATGATTTTTTCCGTTGCCGCATTGATTGCCTTTTTGTCCCAGTCCACCACGCTGGCGCCGGGTACCCTGATTCTCACCGGTACCCCTGAAGGCGTGGGGTTTGCCAGAAAACCGCCGGTATATCTGATGCCCGGGGACCATCTTCAAACCCGGATCCAGGGGATCGGCACCCTGGCAAATCCGGTGGCGGCGGAAGCGGCAGTATCCAGAAAATAATCCCCTGAAAACTCCGGACTCACCGGTTTCTCAGGGGATTATCATATGATGGTTTTCGGTTTTATTTCAGTGTTTTTCCGGGCATCATTTATTTATTGCCGGGACCTGTACGGAACCAGGATGGACGGACCATCTATCTAGTACCGGCCGCTGCCAGATCCCTGGCCGCCACCGTAATTTTTACCTTGGCCCGAACCATATCCCTGCCCGCGTCTGGGACAGTTGCCTTTGCCATAGCCACTGTGATATCCCTTGCCCATGCCCTGTCCGAACCTAAGTTCAGGTGCCACCTTTTTGGCTGACAGCATGAAATCAATCCGGTTTTCCTGGAGCTGTTTCCTAAGATCGGCAGCTTCGTCTGACAGCCGGGTCAACTCGGCCCGGTCCGGGGCAGAGGTTTCCATGAGCATGCGGACCTCATTTTGTTTCTGCATCAAAGATGTCCGCAGTTCATAGGTGTCGTCAACGAATGTCTGGCGCAGGGCTGACAGTTCATCCTGCTGGGCCCTGGACAGATCGTTGTAGGCATTGCGGTCAATGCCGGGACAGTTTGTGCCTGAACCGTAACCGCCCATGCCATTTCCCGGTCCCCAGGAAAAAGCCTGGGAGGCCATAAATGTGATGCCGATGAGTGCGGTGATGAAAATCATTGTCTTTTTCATGATGGTTTCTCCTTTGCTGTACATTTTTGGTTGTGTCAGATAGGGCACCCTGGTGGTGCTGATATCTGCGTTGTCTGGTAATAATATAAGG
>JAABSS010000290.1 GCA_011390235.1 Desulfotignum sp. | reverse complement strand
GTCAGGAGACAACGGATCAAATCTCTGTGTTTCCAGGGCAGGGTCCGGTTTTTCATCCGGGTGAGACAGCTGAAACTCGTCAGGGTTTTCGCTTTTGATGGTTACCCACTTGTATTCCTGATCAATTTTTGCCAATTCATCCCGAATTTGCTGCCGCATGCGCACTGCTGGATTCACACAGTAGGTGATGAACTCTTCCTCGTTCAGGATAAGATCGGGAAACAGCAGTTTCAAGAATCCCTCGGCCAGTCGAGCGACGGCTTTGGTGTCTCGCATGTCTTCACACTGCGGCAGGTGTAAACTCTGGGAAACGTAGTCTGCATACCGCAGATCGACCCGCAGCTCATGTAA
>JAABSS010000289.1 GCA_011390235.1 Desulfotignum sp. | reverse complement strand
TAATATCTCGCTGAAAAAATCCCCCTTGAATCCAAGCGTTCTTGATGGTGTTTTTCTGGAGACACGGGGCATGAACCAGCCTTCGATCAACCCGTGAATAATGTAACGTCATCATCAATATGGCCGCAGCTACTTTCGTTCTTGCCAAAAAATGGACATCATGGTTACATAAAAACGCCAGAATTATCACCTTGCCTCAGCAGCCTGGATGCGGAAAAAAATACCCAATTCTTGGAGATGATAAAATGACCCATACTGCCGACTGGATCGACCGGAATGAATATTCCTTTGACGCCAACTGTTTTGAGGTACCGGCTGGCCGCATGCATTACATAGACGAAGGTAACGGCCCGCCCGTGGTCATGGTGCACGGCAAACCGACCTGGTCGTTTCTGTACCGGCACCTGGTCAAACAGCTTCAATCCAGAAATCGCTGTATTGCCATGGACCATCTGGGTTTCGGGCTGTCCGACAAACCGGAAGACTGGACCTATATGCCTGAAGACCACGCTGCCAACCTGACCCGAATGATTCAGGGGGCTGGGCCTGCTGAAATACCGGGTTGTTCAAATCCAGCCTGACAGGATTGCCTGTATCGCCGAAGGTCATTTGATTCGGTTTTCCAGATCATGAACGTCGGTGTCTGCCGGCGGATTTTTTTCTGCCCAGTTCACTGCTTTGTTCAAAGCGGTTTCAACGTCCGGGGCATGCAGCCATTTCTCATTTTCCGGAATAAACCGCCCCAGCTTGATCAACCACACACCTGGGTCCAGTTCACTTAGCATCACGGTCTGGCCGGCAAATTTTTTACCAAGAGAAATCTGGCCGCTGCTGCCTACTTTTTTTATGATATCCATGAGCACCTCCTGCAATCGCATTCCTTATGAATTCATGATAGCACCAATGCATGAAATGTCAAGAAACCGGATTCTGCCGGTCCATAAGCTGGTCCGGATCGCTATCCAATTTTTTTGAATGTCTGTCTGTCTTCAATCATTATGAAATCTCTTGAAATTTCTGCTTTATATGTACTAAGATCATTAAGAAAAATTGTCTGATGCTTCCTAAATCTATATTGAGGATATGCAAATTGTTATTGAGGGATCAGAAGTCAGCCCGAATGAAATAGTCGCCCTTTGTTGTTAAACCTTCGACTTTTTTATAATCCCGGAAAGATTAAAAAATGCCATTGCATTACAATTTCGAGTGGAACCCGGTTAAAGGCGGGGAGAACCAGCACAAACATGGCGTTGCATTTGATGAAGCAGCAACTGTATTCAGGGATTCAAATGCACTTTCCATATTTGACTCAGACCACAGTGAATCGGAAGAAAGATGGATCACAATGGGCCTTTCGGAAAAAGGGAGGCTTTTGATTGTGATCCACACCTTTCTGGAAGAAAATAACAACGCTGTAAAAATCAGAATTATCTCCAGCCGAAAAGCAACCAAACAAGAACTCCAAACATATGGTGAATAAAATGAAACCCGAATATGATTTTTCTAAAGGCCAGAGAGGCAAATTTTTTCGTCAGGATATGAAATTGAACATTCCCATATATCTTGATGACGAGGTCTCGTCCTTTGTTGAAAAAATAGCTGCCAGAAAGGGAATTGACAGAACTTCTGTTGTAAATGACCTTATCAGGGGAGACATCAAGCTGGCCGAGGCAATGGAATAAATTGTCAGTCTGCCCCGGCCCGACATTCTCCGCCCGGGTCAATTGCATGGATAAAAGAACTCACGCAGTTTCATCACCTCTGAAATTTTTGATCACCTGCTGCGCTGTCTGCCTGCCGCCCATCATCACCGGGGTATAGCCCCCGCCGTGGGACCAGGCGCCGGCCAGGTACAGTCCGTTGACAGGGGTGCTGGATTCCAGGTGGGGCAGGTTCCGGTCATAACCGTATATGGCACCGCCGGTATTCCCGGTATAAAACACATTGGTCAGGGGGGTGCCGATCTCCATCTCTTCGATCATGCCTGACAGACCCGGGATCAGGGCCTTTTCCACCCGCTGGATGAACCGGGAAGCGATCCGCTCCTTTTCCCGGTTATAGGCCTGTTTTTCATTGTTGAAATAATCGGTTTCAAATGTCTGCCACCTTGCATAATCACTCAGACAGATGATGGTCATGGTGGCTTTGCCTTCAACAGAATATCCCTGGAACAGGTTGTCGTAAAGGGTAATGCCGATGCCGGATTCCGCCAGGTCGGCCTTGTTGAACAGATTGTTTTCTGACGGGCCGGCTGTTCCGGCCAGATCGATTTCATAGTCATGGATACCGGGCACCGGCTGGTTCAGTCCCAGCCACACCACAAAACTGGACAGGGAAGGCCTGCGCTGCCGTGCCTGTGCCGCAAATGATGCCGGCATGACCGACGGCGGAACCAGGGAGTTCGCCAGGGCCCCCATGCCGGTCCAGTCCACCAGGGCGGCACTGGATGCCAGGTCTCTTCCCTTGCCATTTTCCAACAATATGCACCCGCCCTTCCCACCCTGACAACACAAAGCAGATGAACGGCGGCATCAAAGCGATGAATGGCAACATAGTGGGATGAATGGCATTGCACTTGCCGGCCGGTTTTAGTAAATTGACCCATGTTCAAACAAAACCATATCATCAAAACCCTGGCCATGACTGCGGTGTTCAATACCGCCATTGCCCTGGTACTGCATTTCATGGTGAACCGGGAATCCGGGTGAGCAGAGCCTATGAACATCTGTTGAAGGCCATGTAACTACCGGCTTCACC
>JAABSS010000288.1 GCA_011390235.1 Desulfotignum sp. | reverse complement strand
ATTAAAAATTGTCTGGTTACCTGCACCATCCGCTTCCCGCCTCCAGTACGAAAATCCATAATCTTCCAGAAAGGTACTAATATTCTGGCGGATACAGAATTCATCATCAATGGTCAAAATTTTTATCTTGCTGTTATTCTCCACAGTAGCTGCTTGTCCATTATGATTGATGGTTTTTCCTGCAGCCTGTATGCAGGTTTCATGGCCAGACATTATTCTCATAAGAGATTAAAATGTCAAGGTATATTCACCCAGGCCGGCATTGACAGCACCTCTCATAATACACAAACTCCCGGGCTGTGCGGGCTGTTTCAATTGTTTTCATGGCACCTTTTGTGCCATCTTTCATATCCAACAAACTTTTTGGTTTCTGGTTCTGCATTTGTTCAAAAAAGGGGCTTTATAAAATTTTCAATTGTCCAAACCTGGTTGACATTTTAATGCAGAACGTTACACTATGTGTATTGTTACAAAACAGACCCATAAGAAAAAACAGGTTTATGACAACAAAGGAGGTTTATAATGGCAAAAAAAGAAAACAAGGAAAAAGATTATTGCGATGCAGAAGACCAGAAAAATGTTGTGGATAAAATGAAAGAGTGTGACAACACATCTGAAACAAATAAAGAACGTGATGAATGCTATAACAAAGTAGTAAAAGAAGATGATGATGGATGCATGTCATCCTGATTTGTACATCATTAAGGTCGATATGAGCACCAGATCCGTTGACAGCCTTTAGGTCTTTGCTGTCAGCGGATCTGTTATTTTTAACTTACCAGGTCATCAAACACAACGGGCAGCCGTTCCTGCAAGTCAACCAGAAGGGGCTGCATCAAGGCCCGAATCTGGGGATGGGCTTTTTTGGAACACCGCAAGGCAAACATGTGGCGCCATTCTCTGATATTGCCCTTGACCACAATTTCGGTTTTCAGGGAATTTGGCAGCACTTCTCTGGCCTGTTCCGGCCGCCATCCGCTTTTGAGCAGCTCCAGATAATATTTCTCCGCATCTTTCATGGCTGATTCCCAGGTTTCCTGCTGGGCCGGGGTGCTCTCCTCCCACCAGCAGGGCCGGATAAATTCCATTTTCCCGTCGTACCGTACATACCGGGTGGATTCCTGGGCAAAGGAAAACAGCCGGTGCCGCACCAGTTCATGGGTCACCCCCCGGTTGGTGACAAACCGGACGATGATGTCGCCAAACTCGATCATGGCATGGTGGCCCCGGTCCCGCATCCGTGCCACAAACCCGGCCGCGGAATCGGACGTGATTTTGTCTTCTGATTTGTAACAGGTGCGGCCTGCCGCCTCAATGGTCTGAAGCAGATCCTCCGGCAGGCTGATGATCTCATACCCCTGGTCGATAATTTGCATGGAAGCCCTCCTTAGTCTTATACCCTGCCCGTCAAAATAGCATACCTGAAACAAAAGCCCAACCGGTATTTTACCCTGACGTAGTGGTATCATTACAGGCATCAGCATCATTTTCGGTCTGTGTGGGATTGTATACGGTTGGAAGGCCAGAAGAGACGGTGTTGATGATCTGTGCAGCTGATCTTCATACAGAAAAAAAACAGAAATTTCAGAAGGACGGATATTTCAGAAGGGCTGTTGTTATGGTATAATAGCGTTTGTTACCATATCGATAAACACACAGGGATTTACAAAACATGAGATCCAAAGCACCAGTTTTTGAAAAAATCTACCAGGATTATCTGGCCGGGGTGGCCGGCCTGGACCTGATGAAAAAACAGGACATACTGGGGATCCGGGTGGAGGGACAGACCATCGTCATTCCGTTTTTCAATGAAACATTTTCGGTCTTTCCCCGGAAAATTGTGGATCACAAGGGCTGCAGACCCCCGCATTCGGTGTGTGTCATTTTGTGCCAGTATCTGCTGCTGAGCCCTGACAGGCCCGATGATGACAGACAGCTGGTGACATACCGGGATTTCAAGGATGCGATCCCATATGTGCAGGGGTTTGACAACACGGCCCAAAAACCGGTTTCCAGGAACTTTGCCGGCCGGCTTTCCGCACTTGAAGACGGGTGCCGGCATCTGGGGGGAACGCCTTGTGATCTGGGGTTCTCATGTGATCTGTCCTATGTGTTTGCGGCCCTGCCCAGGGTGCGGATCTACCTGATTTTCAATGATGCGGACGAGGATTTTCCGGCGGACTGCTCTTTGCTGTTTGAAAAACAGGCGGCCAAATACCTTGACATGGAATGCCTGGCCATGATCGGCATGGTGCTGGCGGAACGGCTGGCGGGAAAAGACAACCCGGACATGGCCATGCTGGCATGATGCTGATTGTTTGTATTATCCATATATCTTTTTTTGTCATACATGCAAATTAAAAGAGAATGGCTATTTCACCTTGGATGCATCTGTGTCACGAAAACTGGTGGATCATGTCACCGTTTACGTGAATGCGGAAAACCTGTTTGATGAAAACTATGCCATTTTCCGCAGCCAGGGCCGGGAAGATACCATTGCCTCGGGGCTGATCGTCACCGCCGGCATCAGCCTAGACTTCTGAAAAAATTTTAAAAAAATGGTTGACTTACATTTCAAAGCCTGTATTATAAAAAGATGTTTCATTCTTTTCGGTGTTTATCAAGATCCAATCTCTGATTTATCCCTCAAAGGTGCGAAGCGAATTTTTTTTATTTTATTTTTTTTAGGAGAATGCCAACATGGCGAATGGTACAGTAAAGTGGTTTAACGATGCAAAAGGGTTTGGATTTATTGAACAAGAAGACGGTGGAAATGATGTATTCGTGCATCACTCAGGCATCAATGCCATGGGTTTCAAATCCCTCAATGAAGGGGACAGCGTTTCCTTTGACATCACCGAAGGCCAGCGCGGACCCGCTGCAACAAATGTGACTGTAAGATAACCAGGGTGTAATCACCCAGTTTATATAGTCTGACCCAAAGCCCCTGGATGGTACGCCACCCAGGGGCTTTTTTTATGCCCGGCCCGGGCCCTGTTTCTAAAAAACGGCGCCACCTTTTTGAAAGCGCGTTTGGGGAACTCACCTCTGCCGCCGATCCGAGAATCAGACAATTTTTAAAAAAAATTTACCCGTGATCCCAAAGATGGTATAACCCGGCAGTAACATCAAAACCAAATCCGG
>JAABSS010000300.1 GCA_011390235.1 Desulfotignum sp. | reverse complement strand
AATCAGGCAGATATATCCACCACCAAGCGGTTTGGCGGCACCGGCCTGGGTTTGTCCATTTCCAGACTGCTGGTGGAAAAAATGGGCGGGCGCATGGGAGCGGAAAGCTTTGAACTGGTGGGCAGTACTTTCTGGTTTGACCTGGCATTTGAAAAAGCGCTTGGTCAAGAAATGTGGGTGGATCCCCGGGACCTGTCTGTGCCTGACTGCCGGCTGCTGCTGGTGAGTGAAGCACCCGGTCCGTCACAACAGCTTGCCGGCCAGATCAGCACCCTGGGAATTTCCCATGAAACTGCACTGGATGGCAAAGACGCATTTGACCGATTGATATCTGCAAAAAAACAACACCATCCTTTTCATGTGGTGCTTATGGAAGTCCAGGAAACCGGCAGGTATGCCCGGAAACTGGGAGAACAGATCTGTCATGAAAAAATACTTGCCGGGCTGAGGCTGATCCTGATCACCGGGGTGGGCCAGAAAGGGGAAGCCAGAGAATTTGAAAAAATCGGATTTACCGCTTTTTTAAGCAAACCTGT
Source organism: Desulfotignum sp. (assembly GCA_011390235.1). Next base: position 11,287 of record JAABSS010000300.1, on the reverse strand, counting down.
GAACCAGATGCTGTTGACTGAGTGCATCAAAACGGTGCTGGCAATGCCGCCGGTCAATCAAAAAGACCGTCTGCCCATCATCACCAGATACAGTATTGAGGAAAACAAAAAGCAGGCCCACAGGATCCTGGTGGTAGAAGACATGGAAACCAACCGGATCACGGCCCGCACACTGATCAGCAGGCTGGGATATGCCATTGATGAGGCGGCAGATGGAGAACAGGCCGTAAAAAAACATGCCCGGCTATCCTATGATCTGATTCTCATGGACTGCCAGATGCCGGTGATGGACGGGTATGAAGCAACCAGAGAGATACGCGGTAAGGAAAACCTGCAAAACCTGGACCGGACCCCCATTATTGCCATGACCGGCAATGCCTTTGCCCGGGACCGCGAAAAATGTTTTGCAGCAGGCATGGATGATTTTATCACCAAACCGGTACAGCCGGATATACTGGCCAAAAAAATCTGGATGCATCTTTTTGCAAAACCAGATGCTGATCCGGATACATTGGCTGAACCGGATCCTGCACCAACGCCCATTGAAAGCAGCATGCGGTTCAACAAAGAACATTTAGAGGAACGGTTTGGTCATGACCAGGACATGATCCAGGAGATCCTGACCGCATTTTTTCAGGAAGCACCGGGCCTTCTGGCAGACCTGGCAGAGGCTGTCGAAAATAAGGATACCCAGACAATTGCAGTATGTGCCCATGCCTTGAAAGGATCTGCTGCCAATGTGAATGCCGACCGCCTGAAAAATCTTGTTCTGGAGCTGGAACAGTATGCCCGAAAAAAAGAGGGGCTTCAATTTGAAGAAATTTATGATAAAATTCAGACTGAATATGAATTTTTTGCAGGAGAACTTGCCCAATGATTGCATTTGAAAATATGTCCATTCTGGTGGTGGATGATATGAAAAGCATGCGTCTGACCATCAGAAAAATGCTGCGCAGTCTGAATATCGGAAAGAATCTGCTGTTTGCGGAAAATGGAAAACAAGGTCTAACCATACTCAGACAGACCCCCTGTGATCTGGCCATCATCGACTGGAACATGCCGGTGATGAATGGTTCAGAAATGCTCAATCACCTGAGAAACGACAAAAACCTCAGGGATATACCGGTGATTATGGTGACCGCGGAAAATGAACGCGATATTGTATCGGAAGTGGCGGAAATTGAAATTGATGCCTATTTGCTCAAACCCCTGACCCTTGACGCCCTGGATCAAAGAATCCGCCAGGTGGTGCAAAATGCCAATAACCCGGACCCCACCACCCGGTATATGCTGGCAGCACGGGACTATGAAGAATCCGGTGATCTGGACAGGGCTGTTGAGCAGGTCCGGCTGGCACTGGCCCACAAACCTTCGGCATCCAGAATTTTAAGAAAAATGGGGCTGCTGCATTTTAAAATGGATAAACCCGGTATCGGAGAAAAATGTCTGCAAAAAGCCATTGCTGTGAACCGTCAGGATACAGCATCGCGTATCTGCCTGGCTGAATATTATCTTACAAAAAACCAACACCAGAAAGCAGCTGCTTTGTATCTGCAAATTTTATCTTTGAGCGACCGGCATTTTGATAAAGCCCTGGATCTGGGCAGAAAACTGCTGCTTCAGGGATTTTCCGAAGAAACTTTCCAGATTTTTTCAAAGATAGCCAACCGATCCGGTAAACGGTTACAGATAAAAGAAGATATTATTGATATCTGTATTGCATTTAAAGAATTTGAATTTGCCCAAAATATGATGGCTGATATACTCAGGGATAATCCCTATAACAGCCAGATGGCGTTCAAGGCCGGAACCCTCCACCGTGACACCGGAGATATAAAAACAGCGCTTGCATATTATGAAACAGCAGATTCCCTGGAAAAAGGACATATAGGGGCCAAGATGGAGATTGCGAAAATTCACTGGCGCAACAACCGCATCCTCCAGGCAGATGATTACCTGGCCCAGATTCTTCGCCTGGATCCGGGCAACAAGGATGCCCAGGGTCTCAGAAGGGAATTTTGAACCCCATATCAGGAGTTTGTCTGCTTTACATGGTTGATGGCAGAGGCCATGTAGCCGGCCCCGAAGCCGTTGTCAATATTTACCACTGCGATATTGGACGCACATGAATTAAGCATGCCCAAAAGTGCGGTCATCCCCCCGAAGCTTGTGCCGTATCCGATACTGGTGGGAACGGCAATGACCGGGGCGCCCACTATTCCCCCCACCACCGAGGGCAGTGCGCCTTCCATGCCGGCCGCCACAATGATCACGCTGGCATCCTGGATCATCTGCTGGTGGGCAAAAAGGCGGTGAATGCCTGCTACCCCCACATCAAAAAGGGTTTTTACCCGGTTGCCCATGGCCCCGGCTGTCAGGGCGGCTTCCCGGGCCACAGGGATATCCGAGGTGCCGGCGGATATGATGAGAACCGTTCCAATTCCGGTTATTTCAGGTGGTTTTTTCTGAATGCACAGCAATCTGGCATCCGGGTGGTATCGGGCAGAGGGAAACCGCGCAAGAACATCTTCGGCAATGGAAGGGTCAATGCGGGTTACAAGGATGATATTTTCTCTGGGTACCATTTTTTCCAGAATCCCGATTATCTGATCCCGGGTTTTTCCCTGGCCGAAGATGACTTCCGGAAAACCTTTTCTCAGGGTCCGGTGGTGGTCGATGCTGGCAAACCCAATGGATTCAAACGCCGGGCAGGTGAGCTGTTTTTGTGCTTCCGCCACACTGATGCTGCCGTCTGCCAGCAGGGACAAAAGCCGGGTCATGTCCTGGGGGGTCATGGTTTCTCCCAAAGGTTACCGCCGGAGCCAGGCAAGGCCTTTGCCGGACTTGTCTGCCCTGTCCGGATCCGGATCGTTTTGTGTGGAACCTGGTGTTTCACTGTCTGTTTCAACTTTTTTTTTTTCAGCGGGCTGGGCAGGGCTGTCTGCTTTTCCGGGGGTGGTTCTGGCCGAATTCCATTTGTATTGTCCAAACTTGCAGTATCCCTGGACATTGTTGAACCTGGCATCAATGTCTTTGGGGATGGGGATGACATTTCCTTCAATATTGGGGATCAGATAATCAGCGAGTTCAACACTGCCGCCGCCGGACAGAATAATAGAGTCAATATCCCAGTCATTTTCCCATAACCGGTTCAGGTCTGCGGCAATGGCTGCTGCTGCATGGTTATATACCCGTTTTTTCAGATTGCTGATATTGTATTCTTTGCCCCGGATTTTGATCATGCCGGATTCCATGAATTTGAAAATACGGTAAAGTTCGATACTGATATTGCTTTCCTGGCGCAGCTTGTTGGCCACGGCGGAAAAACATTTGGAAATCCCTGTTTCCATGGTGGAAGATCCGCGTTCAATGTACTGGAGATGGTCGAATATGGAAAAATCGGTGGTTTTGAATCCAATATCCACCACTCCCAGTTTCTGGACCGCAAGATCCTTGTTTTTGATCTTGCCGTATTCGTCAAAAATCAGGTTGAAAATAGAGCCTATGGGTTGGGGTATCACATGGATTTTGTCAATGTGTATGCGCCGGGAAACATCTGCACCGTTCTGTTTGTGATAGGTGATTTCATGTACCCCCTGGATCATTTCCTTCAACCGTTTGGAATCACGGCGCAGATATCCTACCGGCAGTCCGGTGACCACATTCACGGGTCCGGTGGTATCGGTACAGATGCCTGCAGCGGCAATGGCAAGGATTTTGACATAATTTTCCACCAGTTTTTCCTGGTCCAGGGTGAATTCCGGGATATTGGACTGCTGTTCTGCATAAGATCCGAGAAAATAGGCTTTGTCTTCAAGGGTGATATGCAGTTTTGCGGTGGAGGAGGTATCTCCCAGCGAGGATTGAAACTGGATTTCGGCAGCATCTCCCATAAGGGATTTAAAAATTACTGTGTTTTTCCCGTTATAGGCTTTTGTAAATCCAAACCCAACATCAATGCCCAGTATTTCCATGAAAATTTTCTCCTCTGGGGTTTATACCATTTGCCCAGTAAATACCATTATGAAACAAAGATAGTCAAGGGCTAATGAATGCATGAAATAACAGCTTCCTTGCACTATCCTGCCAAATCAGATATAAGGTTTGTGCAAAATTTTTAAAGGGAAACATGGTGCATGGAACGTGACCGGGTATTTGCCAGAAAACAACGCCGGATCAAACCTTTTGCCTTCAACCGGGAGGTGGCCAACGTATTTGATGACATGCTGGTGCGCTCGGTTCCCCTTTACAGGGAAAGCATATACCGCCAGGCCGGGTTGGCCTGCCGTTTTTATCAGGCTGGCACCCGCATGTATGATCTGGGCTGTTCCCACGGCAACCTGGGACAGCTGATCTGTGAGCAGTTCCAGCAACAGCGCTTTACCCTGGTGGGAGTGGACACTTCCTGGCCCATGCTGGAAAAGTATCAGCAGCGCCTGTCACGGTTCGGGACTGGGGGAGCCATCGATCTGGTCTGCGGATCCATGGAAGATATCAAAATTGAGAACGCCTCGGTGGTGGTGGTTAACCTGACCCTGCAGTTTCTGGATGCAGCACGCCGGGATGATCTTGTCTGCCGGATATTTTCAGGGCTGCTGCCCGGCGGTATTCTGCTGCTCATGGAGAAAACCGTTCATCCTGATGCCTTCGGCAATGCCCTGGAGCAGGAATTTTACCGGCAGTTCAAGCGGGAAAACGGATACTCGGATCTGGAAATCAGCCAGAAACGCGATGCCCTGGAAAAGGTGCTGGTTCCCGATACCCTGGAAACCCACTTCAGGCGTCTGAAAAAGGCAGGATTTTCTTTTGTGGATGTCTGGCTTAAATGGTTTAATTTCAGTGCCATATTGGCAGTGAAAGCCTCCTGTGACCAGGTTTTTTTAGACAAAAATAAAAAATTCTTATAAAATACAGCATATTGTGTATGGAAACCTTTTTATCACAGTACAGACAATTTCTGCCGGATCCATATTACGGGGCTTTGGCTGATCTGGTCAGAGAAAAACAGCAGTTTCTGGATCATCCCACCGGCAATTTTCTGCGCTATAAAAATATCGTCAGCCAGATTCCTGATTTTGTACCGTCAGTAAAAGATGTTGCTGTTCCGGCAGTCAGGGCAGGCAGGGCAGCAGATATTTCACAAAAAGACAGGCAGTTTCTCAAAGCACGGCTTTTGCAGCTGGCCCCCTGGCGCAAAGGACCCTTTGACCTGTTTGGCATCCATGTGGATGCTGAATGGCGCTCAGATATGAAATGGGACCGTGTGGCCCCCCATCTGCCGGATCTGACAGGCATGCGGATTATGGATATCGGGTCCAGCAACGGGTATTACATGTTCCGTATGGCAGCCCGAAAACCCTTGTTTGTCCTTGGACTGGAACCCCAGAGTGCGTTTTATTACCAGTACCTGGCTGTCCAGAAATTTGTGGACCGGAAAAATGTGTTCTGTCTGCCGGCGGCCCATGAACATCTGCCCCGGCTGGATGCTTGTTTTGACCTGGTATTCTGTATGGGTGTTCTCTATCACCGCAAATCTCCGGTGGACATGCTCAAAGATATTCATAAAACCCTGAAACCTTCCGGTCATATTGTCCTGGAAAACCTGGTACTCCAGGGGCGAAATAATCTTTGTCTGTTTCCAAAAGACCGGTATGCCAAGATGCGCAATGTATATTTTATTCCCGATCTTCTGGCCATGGAATCCTGGCTTTTGCGGGCCGGGTTTCAGGATGTCCGCTGTGTGGATGTCACGCCTACGACAGCTGCAGAACAGCGCAAAACCGACTGGATTCAGACCGAATCTCTGGAGGCTTTTCTGGATCCCTGTGATCCGCAAAAAACCATTGAAGGATACCCGGGGCCTGTGCGGGCTGTTTTTATGGCCCGGGTATGAAAGATTTTGAAATTTATTTGACAGGCAAAGGCATTATCTGTATCATTAGATGTTTTTGTGTCATGCGAATTTTTTGCATGATGATCATGTGAAAGACCGATGTTAACTGTTTTATGACGAGGATATGAGAATGGATGACGAAGGTGGTAGTCCTCACTTATCGATGTCTGTAATTTTTGGTGAAAAAAAACATTTTCATGAAATCCCGCTGTTAACGACAGGTTCGGAAAACACGGCATTCCGGTGTAAAACCGATATGCCCTGATTTTACCCTGAAGGCCAACCCCTCCGGCCTGCCTGTCTTTTTGGCGGGCCATATACAAGGAGGCAGGGCCGTGAACCAATCCCTTAAATTGCCGGATAATCTTTTTGTGCCCGGACAGGGTGGTGTACCTGATCACATTGATGAACAGGTGCTTGCCACACTGTGTGAAACCGAACATCCTGCCGATTTTGCAGCACGGTTGTCTGAAATTGACGATATAGAGCTGCTGGTGTCGGTGTTTTCACGGATGACACCGGCCTGCTGTGCAGATGTCCTGGTGCATATGGATTATGACGACCAGCGGGAGATTGCCAGAGAGCTTTCCAATGACGTGCTGGCCCTGGTAATCACCAGGATGTCTTCTGATGACAGGGTGGATCTGCTGCAGTCCATGCCTGAGGAGAGCAGCGAGATCCTTTTGCGCCTGCTGGCCAGAACCGAGCGGGAAGATATCCGCAGGCTCAGTTCCTATGAAGAAGATACAGCCGGGGCTTTGATGACCAGCGAATATGCCACCCTTTCACCTGATCTCACCGCCCGCCAGGCCATTGATAAGCTCCGTCTGGAAGCCCCTGACAAGGAAACCATCTATTATTCTTATGTCATTGATTCCCAGCGGCGGCTGCTGGGGCTGGTGTCCCTGCGGGAGCTTATCCTGGCCAGGCCCACGGTGAAAATTTCAAAAATTATGCGCCGTGATCCGGTTCATGCCAATGTCAACGATGACCAGGAAGAGGTGGCCCGGCAGATGGCCAAATACGACCTTCTGGCCATGCCGGTCACCAACGGCAACAATGCCCTTGTGGGGATTATCACCTTTGACGATGTCCATGATGTCATTGAAGAAGAGGCCACTGAAGACTTTCACCGGATGGGCTCCATCAGCTCAGGCCCGGGGCCTGAAGACCTGGTGGATATCGGGCTGCGGGATGCAAGCCCCTGGCTGCTGATTCAAAAACGGCTGCCCTGGCTTTTGGCCCTGGTATTCATGAATATTTTTTCCGGGGCCGGTATTGCCTATTATGAAGACACCATTCAGGCAACAGTGGCCCTGGTTTTCTTTCTTCCCCTGCTCATCGGCAGCGGCGGCAATGCCGGTGCCCAGTCCGCCACCCTGATGGTGCGGGCCCTGGCCATCGGAGATGTCATGATGAAAGACTGGTTCCGCCTGGTGGGAAAAGAGATCACCATTGCTTTGTGTATCGGGTTGTGCATGGGAATTGCCGTGTCCTTTATCGGTGTTTTCCGGGGGGGCGTTGATGTGGCGGTGATCGTGGCCCTGGCCATGGTATGCGTGGTGGTGTTCGGCAGCCTTCTGGGCATGTCCCTGCCGTTTCTGCTCATTCGTTTAAAACTGGATCCGGCAACTGCCAGTGCGCCTCTTGTAACATCTGTGGCTGATGTCGGCGGGGTCATGATCTATTTCGGTATTGCCACCTGGTATCTGAAATCCTATGCCATGGTGTGAAACCGCCACAGCAGCATTTTATATAAAAGCCGTCAGCCTTCAGTACGCAGTTTTCAGCTTCCAGTAACAATTACCAATGTTCCCTGCTGGTTACACCCGGCTAAAAGCTAACAGCTAAAAACTAACAGCTAACAGCTAACAGCTAAAGAGAAAACCCTGAAAGCGCAATAGGGCCGTAATACCCTGTTGTCTCTTCGCCGGTGTCGTCGGTATCGGTCATGATGCCGATACCGATGATTTCAGGCGGAGTCCGGCCAAAAGCTTTTTTGTAGTCTTCCACAATGTTCCGTTCCTGGCTTATCCATTTTCCGGCATCAGCATTACCGCTTTTTACAACAATCATCATGGATTCTGAAACATAGGGATTGGAGAGGATGGTATTTGGGGATGCCTTGCTTGCCCATATGTAATTTATGGCTGTGCCGGGCACCTCTTTTTGGGAAAAAAGCGCAGCACTTTTGTGCCGTGTCCGCTCCCAAAAGCTTGCAGTATCCGGGTCAAAGGCAAATGCCACATAGATACGGGCAGCATAATCATCGCCTTTTTTGGATGTCATATCTGCTTTTTCCAGCACATGATCAATTTTCCATTGCCATTTTATCACTGGATATGCTGTGGGATCCACCTGCAAAGTGCAGATCATGCCGGAAGCTGCATTCTTGCTGCGGGCCTTGATAACGGTTCTGCCATTGTCTTTTATCAGTGTATATCTTGTATGGCGGTCAATGTTGTCAAAGGTCATCGGCTCCCAGGCATCCGGCAGGTCTTCGCCGGGCGCCAGTTGTGAAAAATCGCCTATGACCAGTTGATCCGTGTATGCTGGATCAGTGACAATACTCAGAAAAAAAAATATCACCAGGACCAGAACAAATGGCATTACACGGCTTTTCCCAAGGCATGCCGGTGCAGTTCTTTGTAAAGTTTGAGACCCGATCAGGTTCAGGGCTGTGGTTTCATCGGTCCTGCAGGTTTTGGATACGTTTTTAAATGTGATAATGTCCATTTCCCCCTTGCATTTTTGATGGATAACCAAACAAATTATATCCACTCAGACCAGGTTGGTCAAGATATAACACCTTGCCGTTCAGGCCTTGACGAAAAAAGTACCCGCAAATTTTATGTTTGACAAGATTCATTGCAGAGTAGAAACTGGGCCGGGACAAAACAATGACCATGACACATTCACAGACAGAAAAAAAGATACCCCAACCGCCTGCCGGCGGCAAAACACACCCGGTAGTACCGGTGGTGTGTCTGTGCGTGGCCGAGGTGGCCGGCATGCTGGGGGTGTTTGCCTTTCCTGCGCTGCTGCCCCATTTTATGCAGATCTGGGAGTTGTCCGGCAACCAGGCCGGGTGGATCAACGGGATCTATTTTATCGGATACACAGCGGCGGTGCCGCTGCTCACCAGCCTCACCGACCGGATGGATGCCCTGCGGATCTACCTGGCCGGCTGCATTATCGGTATCATATCCAACCTGGGGTTTGCCTGGCTGGCCGGCGGGTTCTGGTCGGCACTTCTCTTCCGTGCCCTGTGCGGCATTTCCCTGGCCGGCACCTTTGTTCCCGGGCTCAAGGCCCTCATGGACCGGCTGGATCCGTCTGCCCAGCCCCGGAGCATCGCTTTTTACACCGCCTGTTTCGGCCTGGGCATGAGCGGATCTTTTTTTGTCACCGGAAAGCTGTTTGATGGGTGGGGATGGGAAACCGCATTTGCTGCGGCCGCTGCCGGATCCGGTCTGGCCCTGGTGCTGGCAGCGGCAGTACTGAAACCGGTACCGCCACCCGCATCTTCTGCTACCATCAAACGTCATATCCTGGATTTCCGGCCGGTGTGGCAGAACCGCAATGTCCGGGCCTATATTCTGGCCTATATGTGCCACACCTGGGAGATGTTTGCGGCCCGGGCCTGGCTGGTGGGGTTCATGGCCTTCAACCTGTCCCTGCATCCCGGTTCCGAAAATCTGCTGATCCCAACCACGGTCATGGCTGTGGCCGGGATCGCCGGCATGCTGGCAAGCATTGCCGGGGCCGAACTGGCGGTGCGGTTCCCCCGCAAAACCATGGTGATGCTGATTATGGGGGTGTCCGGGCTGATGTCAGTGACCATCGGGTTCAGCGCCGGGCTGGATCCTGCCTGGGTGGCAGTGCTGTGCATCGTGTACACCATCTTTTTTCAGGGGGACTCCGCCGCCATCCACGCAGGAGTCATTACTGCGGCCCGGCCGGACCTGCGGGGCGCTACCATGGCGCTGCAGTCTTTGGGCGGATTTGGTGCCGCTGCCCTGGGCACCATTGCAGCCGGGTGGGTCCTGGATATTTTTGGCGGCGGTCATACAGTGGTTTCCTGGGGCATCACCTTTGCTTCCATGGGCCTGGCAGCAGTCCTGGGGGTTATTCTGGTGGCACGGATCGCCGATTGACAAAGCGATTCCGGCACAGGTTCCGACATATGCCGGTTCGTTGAGATCGTTACGCAGTATATCGAGAACCAACGCAGGCCTCTAAATCCAAAAAGTGTTAAAAAATCAAAGGCCCTGACCGGCCGCAAGGGGCCTCAATCACTGGCTTGACTCGTTCCTGAAGGAGCGAGAATGCGTAAGAATTTTTGTTCAAACCAGTCCGCCGAGGGCCACAGTGATGGCCTCTCCGTTGACACCGCTGGATTCTTCAGATGCCAGAAAGGCGATCACCTCAGCCACCTCTGCGGGTGTCACCACCCGGCCCGCCGGGTAAAGCGCCGCTCTTTGTGCCCATACCTCATCCAGGGTGATACCCTGCTGCGCGGCTTCGGCTGCAGCGGAAGCCTCTGCCATTGGCGTTCGGACCCATCCGGGCAGGACCGCGTTGGATGTTACGCCATGGGAACCGGCATCCAGGGCAATCGACCGCATCAGGCCCAGAAGGCCGTGTTTGGAGCTGGTATATGCGCTGCCGGCATATTCCGCCTTCTGTCCGGCCGTGGAACTGGTGAACACAAGCCGGCCATAGCCCTGTTCAATCATGTCTTTGACAACGATTCGTGACAGATAATATGGGCCATCCAGGTTGATGCGCATGGTTTTTCGCCACAGATCCGGTTTCTGCTTCCAGATCACCCGCTCATGGGCCGAGCCGATACCATGGTTGCACACCAGGATCGATACAGGGCCCAGGCGGTCGTGTGTTTCCTTTACTGCAAGGGCACAACCTTCAGGTGTGCCCAGATCTGCTGCAACAAAGTCCATTCCCAAAGATTGCAATTCATTTTCACTGCGTGCAACCGCCATGACCCGTGCACCACGGGATGCCAGCAGTTCAGCCGTCACCCGGCCGATGCCGCGCCCCGCCCCCGTTACCAGTGTTATCCGTCCTTGAACTCCCGGCATACTGCTCCTCCATTATTTTCCGGCTTCCAACTCTTCCTATGTCAGTTTTCTGGTCATAATAAATGTCTCAGTTGACAATCCGGCGTGTCAGGCGCCTTATGGCCATGCTCCCGAACAAGAATGTAAAGATGATCATGTAAGCCAGATTGAAAAATAACCCCGGGTCAAAACTGTTGAAACAAAATGCCCTCACCAGCCTGACCGCGTGCATTAACGGGAAAACTGCCGCAATCCACTGGGCAAATTCAGGCAGGTTTTCCAGCGGGAACACAATGCCGGAAAAGAAAAACAT
>JAABSS010000286.1 GCA_011390235.1 Desulfotignum sp. | reverse complement strand
AGGGTCTTTGTCAATCCGGAGCTGTAAAAAGGGATCAAACCGAAAGGGCTGGTCCGACTTTTGCCGGCAGAATGCTGCAATGTCGTTGAGCTGGGATGCGTTTGCCTTCATGATGGTTGATTTCAGGGTCACCGGCAGCCCGGCGGACAACAGCAGATCAATGCCGTTCATTGTCTGTGCAAAGGTGTTTTTGCGGGTGACAGCCTGGTGGACATCGGGTGTGACAGCATATACCGTTACTTCAATATTGTGGGGCGGATATTTTTTAAACAGGGCAATATGGTCTTTTGTCACCAGAGAGGCATTGGTGAAAACGGAAACAAAACATCCTTTGCGTTTCAGGGTCTGGTAAATGTCGAAAAAATCGGGCCGCAGCAGGGGTTCTCCACCGCTGAGCAGGACCCAGAGCGCACCCTGGGAAACGGCCTGGTCCATGATGGCGCTGATATCATGGCAGTCCAGTTCCTGTGCTTTTGCTGCAGGGTCGTTTGCAGGCAGATTGATATAGCAGTGGACACAGTTGTTGTTGCACCTTTCGGTCAGATCCAGAACCAGGGACAAAAGCAGCCTGTTTTCTTGGGCCTGTTCCCAGAGCGGCATGTCTGTGATGGATATTTTTTCTATGGTTTCCATTGTTTGATATATCTTGCCGCCGGTAAAAGGATATGGTTCAAGATGCCTGTTTTTGAGGCAGCCCCGATCACAGTGTTCTGCCAGGGGCGAAGGATATGCTGCTGGTTGCGGGTTTCAATTTTTTCCACAAATCCCAGGATGCTTTTTTGATGAAACCAGCCGTCACTGCGTGTGTTGTTATCTCCTTTGATCAGATACCACGGCGGGGATGCTGCGATCACCCTGTGAATTAAAATCTTTTTTTGTGTATGCATTGCCGCAATAACAATGTCACCGAATCCGGGTTTTCGATTGGATAGGAACGGGGCCAGGGTCAGGGTGCTGTTGTTTCTGATAAAGGGGCTCATGCTGCTGCCGGGACATTGTATTTTTATTTTACAGCCCGAGCCGGTGGTAAAAAATGAGGTCATGACCTCATAGAGTGCCGCACCTGAAAGCTTTAATTCCGCCACTCAATTATCATGCCTTTTTTGAGCAGGGTGTGCAGCAGGGTTTTTACATCCTGTGCAATCAGGGCCTCATCAGCTTCATATTCCTGTGCAACAGCAAAAATGATTTCGGCCACCGATTTTTTTTGCTCCAGGCATTTCCAGACAAGGCTGCCGGTATCATTCAACGAATACATGGCATCGTTAAAGTCGGCAATGCCTGATTCAATGGGTACGATTACCAGTTTTCCCATTATATCCCTGCAGATAACTTTTTCAGACGGGGTGTAAATCGTATCCGGTTTCATGGGGGACCATTGTTTTGATCAGGTCAATTACCTGATCGGTTTTGTTGAATTCAAGGCGGCAGCACGGGACCTGTCGGGACAATTTTGTGAGAAACGACAGGGACCGGTCCCACCAGTCACGGGTTGCCAGGGGCCGGATCAAACAGGCCAGAAGACGGGCAAAGGATTCCTGTGCATCTGTGATGGGCACGATGGTGTTGTGGTCTGATTTTTCAAGGAAAAAAATGGCTTTCAGGGGCACGGTAATGCCGGAAACATCAGGAATATCCCCGTGGCTCCAGGTGCCGGAAAGGGTATAGCCTGTGTTTTGTCTGCGGATGATATTTCTGTCATCACACAAAATAACCGCTTCATTTCTCATGATCTGTGCCATGGTGGATTTGCCGGCATCGGAATGTCCCACAAATAAAAATCCGTTTTTGTCCAGACTGATACCCAGCGAGTGCATGATGCAGCCGTTTCTGAAGGCCAGCAGGCGGCTGAGAAATATCTGGTCAGTGGGAAACATGGTCAGGCTTGTGAGACCGCCCTGAAGAAATTTTTTATCCATGTCTGTGTCATTATATATATCGAGTACGGTATGTTCCTTGTTTGTAACCATGGTTCTGTAATAATTTTTATGGGGCGGCTCAGGTTTGATCCACTGGTAGACCCATCTGTCCTCTGCATGATAGACCGCCCACGGGGGTTTGAAATATATGTTTGTTTCAGGGTGCACTGTAATTTTTGTCAGATCACAGGAAAACCGATGATGAAGCAGGATATTGTCTTCAAGGGTATGGGGGATTTCAAAGGAACGAAATTTGGAATCAAACGTATTTCCGGTCGTCGGCAGGTCGGTTTGGACCTCTATGCCTATTTGTGCTGCCTGGAAAATTCTGGAATGTGTCTGCTTCAAAAAATAGCTCCGCCCCTTCGGTTACATGTCATGATGTCCCGAATTTATTGTTCTTGAGGGCAACACCTATGACATGTGCTGATTTTTGTAAAGTCATTTTTTAACATTATGAAAAAATTAAGAATAATTTAATAATCACTAGGTAAAATCTTTATTGACACTAGGTAAAAACCCCTAGTGGAGAACTTGATGATGAACGGGATCATGAATGGGGTCAGGCTTGCGTTATTGGCATTATCTGTGAACGGGGTCATGGAATCCAATAAGGCTATGATAGATAACGCCAATAACGCAAGCCTGACCCCTCCTGACGGCAAAAGGATGTTTTGTGGGATCAAATCAGGTCTGCATTACCCCGTAGCCGCCTGCCTGGATTTTGTAGAGGCGGGCGTATTTGCCGTTCTGCCGCATCAGTTCGGCATGGGTTCCCTGCTCAATGATCCGCCCCTGGTCCATGACCAGGATCTTGTCCGCCATCCGCACCGTTGAGTACCGGTGGCTGATGATCAGGGCGGAGCGGTTTTTTATCAGGTTTTTCAGGGAGGCAAAAATGTTTTTTTCCGTGTCCGGATCAAGGGCGCTGGAGGGTTCATCCAGGACAACAATCTGTGCATCCCTGAAAAATGCCCGTGAAATGGCCACCATCTGCCACTGGCCGATACTCAGCTCCTCTCCCCCTTTAAACCACCGCCCTAAGGTGGTGTCATATCCTTTGGGAAATGATTCAATGATCTTGTCCGCATCAGCCCTGGCCGCTGCCTGCCTGATTTTTTCAAAGTTTTCTTTTTTTTCAATGTCTCCCAGAAAAATATTTTCCTTTGCCGATAATTGGTATTTGATATGGTCCTGGAAAACCACGCTGATTTTTTTTCGAAAATCTTTGGTCTT
>JAABSS010000285.1 GCA_011390235.1 Desulfotignum sp. | reverse complement strand
CATAACCGCCCTTATCCGAAAAATACTCCCGGCAGCCAGGTAACGATGGACGGAAACAGGCACAGCAGGGTGATGCTGATCAGCTGCAGCAGGACAAAGGGGATAATGCCTCTGTAAATATGCATCATGGTATATTCCGGCGGTGCCACCCCCTTGAAGTAAAACAGGGCATATCCAAAAGGCGGGGTGAGAAAAGAGGTCTGGAGGTTCACACACAACAGCAGAGAAAACCACAATGGATCAAACCCCAGCTCTATGGCAATGGGCAGAAAAATGGGCACTGTCACCAGGAGGATAGCGGCCCAGTCAATGAACATGCCCATGATAAACACGATGGACATCATGATAAACAAAATAATCCACTGGTTCATGCCCGAACCGATGAGCAGGTCCGCCACCACATCTCCGCCGCCCATGCTTAAGAACACAGCGGAGAAAAATTTTCCGCCAATGAACAGCATCATGACCATGGAGGTGGTTTTCAATGTGGCATAGGCGCTTTCCTTCAATACGGTCCAGTTGAGCTTTCTGTTGAAAAAGGCAAGGAGCACTGCACCAAATGCCCCCAGGCCGGCGGCTTCCGTGGGGGTGGCCAGCCCGCCCAGAATCGTTCCCATAACTGCCAGAATCAGAACCAGCGGCGGCAGCAGGGATTTCATTGTCATGGCCCATTTTTGTCCGGCAGTATACCCGGAAGCCTCACCTTTTGAAATGGGGGGACCCAGTTTGGGGTTGATATTGCACCGAATTAAAATATAGGCGAAATACAGACCTGCCAGTAAAAGGCCCGGAAAAATGGCGCCGGCAAACAGGTTGCCTACCGAAGTTTCCTTCATGCCGGTGAGCCCGCCGTATACCACCATCATGATGGAAGGCGGAATCAATATACCCAGGGTACCTGAAGCACAGACAATGCCTGCTGTCAGTTCCTTCTGGTATCCTTTGCTCATGAGGGCCGGGGTTGCCAGCAGCCCCATGGCCACCACCGATGCCCCGATAATACCGGTGGTGGCGGCAAATACGGTACACACGAGCACCACTGCCAGGCCCAGGCCGCCCTTGATACTGCCCAGCACCACATACATGGATTCAAACAATGCATCCGACACCTTGGATCTGTCCAGCAGCTGGGCCATGAGAATAAACAACGGGATGGCCACCAGGGTATAGTTTTCCATCAAACCCCAGATATTGTTAATAAACATCTCAAACAGCATGGGAATGGAAAATCCGTTGTCGATCAGGCCGAACAGGGTGGCAACCGCTGCCAGGGTATAGGCCAAAGGATGCCCGAGCATTATGGCAAAAATAAGGGTAGCAAACATGGCCACTGTCATGAATTCAAGACTCATGGGAGTACCTTTCTTCCTTGTTGTTTGAGTGAGTTTATATCCTTTAACAGGTTGGCAATGCCCTGGAGCAGTAAAAACACCAGACACAATGCCATCAATATTTTCAACGGCCAGATGGGAGGCGCCCAGGAGGTGGAATTCACTTCAAGGCCCAGGGTGGATGTGTACGCATACTTAATCCCATAAAGGGTAAGACAGATGGTCACGGGCATAAAAAGAACCAGATTGGTGATAATGCTGAGAACCGTCTGGACTTTTTCCGAGGCCAGGGAGCTGAAAATATCCACCTTTACATGGGCACCATGGACATCAGAGTAAGAGAGCCCAAACATGTAATGCAGCCCGTACAAAAATGTGGAGGCTTCAAATCCCCAGGTGGTGGGGGCATTGAATGCATACCGCATGAACACCTCATATACCACGATGATCAGCAGCGGGTATATGAGAAAAGAGGTCACATCCCCCTGCTTGCGGATGATCTTTTCCAGATTTTTTGATAACGATTCCAACATCTTGATTTCCTTTAAATTCAGGGTCCGGCAGCCTGTGTGTTATATTGGGATGATTAAAGAACAGGGCTGCCGGACTTTTTTGGGTTATCGTTTCAGAATCAGTACAAAATACTTATCCGAAAAACGGATTTATTCATGAATCTGGCCGCTGATATATGTCTCATAGGGCCAGGGGGTTGCCCCGCCGCGGGCCTTGCGCCATGGCGCATAGTCTTCGATCAATTGGTCATGGGAATCCAGGATTTTTTTGGCATCCGGGAAATTTGCCTTCACAGTGTCCATATACTCTTTGGTGGTTTTGCGGAACTCAATAAGCGTTTCTTTATCCATGTGGACAAATTCCATTTTTTCCTGGAAAAGCTTGATGGCCTTGGCATTGAGGTTGTTGATCCAGTTGTAACTCCACAGCTGGGTTTCCTTGGCAGCAATATCTATGATCCATTTCAGGTCTTCGGGCAGTTTTTCATAGGCATCTTTGTTGAAAAAAAGAGCACACTGGATACCGGGCTGGTGAACACCCGGCTGGATAACATATTTTGTGATATCATCAAATCCCATGGGATAGTTCATGGCAGGAGAAGAAAATTCTGCTGCATCAATCACGCCACGCTCCAGGGCCAGGTAGACTTCGCCGCCGGGAAGCGGAGATACGGATGCTCCCAGGTTGTTCATGATATCCATGAACCAGCCCGGTGTACGGATTCTCATGCCTTTGAAATCTGCCATACTGGTGGCCCGTTTATTGGAGGAAAGTCCCATTTCCTGACCGAGCTGACCCCCGGGAAGGGCGAACAGGTTGAACTGGCCATAAATCTCCTGCATCATCTCCACACCGCCTCTTTCATAGAGCCAGATGTTGTACAACTCAGCGTCCAGGCCGAAGGGAACAGAGGCCAGGGCTACAAAGGCTTCGTTTTTGCCTTTCCAGTATCCCGGCCAGTCATGCCCGACTTCAGCTGCACCCGTGCTTACTGCATCAAAACTCTGCATGGCAGGTACCAGTTCGCCTGCTGAAAACGGCTTGATATCCAGCCGGCCGGCAGATGCCAGACGGACACTGTCGGCAAAATGGGATGCAACGTCATAGAACAAAAGCCCTTTGGACCAGGGCATAACCATTTTCCAGCGGATCTTTTCATCCGATGTCTTGAATGATATCCGTTTTGCTTCTTTTGCCCGGGGGTCTTCTCCGAATTTTTCGCGTTTGGCATGGGCAGTGCCGCAGATAAAGACAACTGCCATCAAAAGGGTTACCACTATGCTTAATGCTTTTTTCATGCTTTCCTCCGTCC
>JAABSS010000284.1 GCA_011390235.1 Desulfotignum sp. | reverse complement strand
ATTGCCAGTGCTATTCTCAACAGCCCGACCAACAATTTTGCCAAAGGCCATATGATCGAACAGGCCAATACCTACTTGAATATATTGATGGTCCATAATGCGGAATTGTCCGAAACCCTGCTGCTGGACCTGGATAATACCTTTAATACGGTTATCTTCAATTTTTTATCCAGAAACTTCATTGAACTGTCAGATGAAGATGAGGAAGAAATAACAGATGAAACCTATTTTATTGTCAAACACAACAAGCGGGCCATCCTGGATTACTATAAAAACTCGGTGATTTCCTTTTTTGTGCCTTCTGCCTATACTGCGGTTGCCATTCTGGAGGTGGACCGGTTCAAATTTGCCCTGTCTGACCTGGTCCAGAGACACCGATTTTTACAAAAGATGTTTCAAGATGAATTTTTCTGTGACCAGGAGATCACCTGTGAAGAGCACATTTCCAGATGTATCAAAGGATTTATCAACGAAGGGATTCTGGTACCGGATATCGACCGGCAGGACATGCTCAACCTCACATCCCGGGGATTGCGCAAACTCAAATGGTTTGCCGCTTTTATGCTGCCTTTTTTTGAATCCTATGAAACCGCACTCCAGTATTTTGAGCGAGAAAAAAAACCGGTTTCCAACGAAAAGGAAAGGGCCAAAAAAATCCATTCTTACGGCATGCGCTTATATAAGCGCAAACAGGTGCGGCTCAAAGAGTCCCTGTCCCTGATCAACTACCGGAATGCTGCCAGATTTTTCTCTAAAAACGGTATCAACGGATCTGAAGACCAGATCCAGATTGATTATTATAAACAGATCCTCAACCGCCTGTCCCGGCTCATTATCTCCTGAAAAAGCCCATGAAAGCACTGATACTGGCCGCAGGATTCGGCACACGGCTTTTGCCCTATACAAACACTGTTCCCAAACCCCTTTTCACCCTGGGATCTTTACCCGTACTGGGACATACCATACATCTTCTTATCCGGTCCGGATGCCGGCAGATCATCATCAATACCCATTACATGCCTGATCTGATCACAGATTTTATAGAAAACAGCAAAGAACAGTTTGATGCGCAAATCCACTGCATTCTCGAACCTGAAATTCTGGATACCGGAGGTGCCATAGCCAATGTAAAAGATTTCATGGCAGACCAGGATTTTTTTGTCATCAACGCTGATGTGGCAACCAATCTTGATCTGACAGATGTCTACAATTTCCATGTGAAAAAAAGGGGCCTTGCCACGTTGGTACTCCATGACAGAAAAGCGTTCAACAAGGTGGCAGTGGATGCCGGAGGCTGGATCACAGGCTTCAACCATCCCGGCAAGGGACTTGCCTTCACCGGTATCCAGGTGCTGTCCCCGCAGATCTATGATTTTATGCCGGACCGGAAGGTTTTTTCCAGCATTGATCTGTTTACAGGGCTGGGCAAAAAAAAGCAGGTCGCAGCATATGTGGCTGACACTGTTTTCTGGGAAGACCTGGGCACACCTGATGCCTATGCACGAACTGCCAGGCAGTGGATGGGTGCGGCTGCCCTTGAAACAGATATCCTGGATATCAAAATCCAGGACCTTGCTGGTGATGGATCTGACAGGACCTGGTTCCGGGCTGTGCCGGAAACCCCCTCGGAAAACAAAAAAACCCCCGGATCGGTTATCATCTGTGATCACGGGATCTGTCTGCCCGGCAGTGACACAAGGGCACAACTGGAGGCGTTTGTTCATATCGGCACCCATTTATTCAAACAAAAAGTGCCGGTACCGGCCATACTGGCCCATGATACTTTTGCCGGCCTGGTGGTCCTTGAGGACCTGGGCGATACCCATCTGGCAGACCTGGTACAAAAAACCAGCGACACATCAACGATAAAACAAATGTACCAGCAGGTCATTGACCTGCTGATTCTTTTTTCCCGAAAAGGAGCAGACAGATTTGATCCGTCCTGGACCTGCCAGACCCCTTTTTATTCAAAATCCCTTATCCTGGAAAAAGAATGCCGGTACTTTATGGTTGCTTTTGTGAATGGCTATCTGGGAAAAAAAATGTTCTTTGACACTTTTGAAGACGAATTTTGCTTTGTTGCACAAAAAGCCCTGGAAAAAAGTTTTCAAGGGCTCATGCACCGGGACTGCCAGTCCAGAAACATTATGGTGAAAAATGACACATTTTATTTTATTGATTTTCAATCTGCCAGAACCGGTCCGTTTCAATATGATCTGGCTTCCCTTTTGATCGATCCCTATGTTACACTTCCCCGGGAGGTGTGCCAGGATCTTGTATCCTATGCCATGGACCGGCTGGGCCTTGAATCCAAAACCGTAAGACAGCAGTTTACAGAATGTTTTCAGTTCTGCTGCCTGACCCGGAATCTGCAGATGCTCGGGGCATTTGGCCATTTGAGCCGGGTGAAGAAAAAAACCGGGTTTGAAGCATATATCCCGGCGGCAGTGACCTCTTTGAAACATCTGATGCAAAACATGGAACCATACCCTGTGACCGGTCTCAAAGAACTCATAATGCGATTGTAAGGAAAAAAACCCATGGAAAAAACCCAGATCATGGTCAATGGACTGCCCGGCAATGTTGCTGCCACCATGGCACAGGCTGCCGTCACAGACCAGCGGTTCGAGCTGATTCCCTATTCGTTGACAGGACCTGATATTGTCGAAGATTTTATCCAGGTTGCGGATGTGCGCATCTGTCTGGTTAAACCAGACACCCGTGATGAAACCATTACAGATATCTGCAGACAGTTTGCCCCCTTTATCGCCATTGATTATACCCATCCCAGTGCTGTCAACACCAATGCCGAATTCTATACACACCATAACATTCCCTTTGTCATGGGCACCACAGGTGGCGACCGGAAGCGTCTGGAAACCACGGTAGCCCGGTCCCGGACCCCGGCTGTTATTGCCCCGAACATGGCCAAGCAGATAGTGGGGTTCCAGGCCATGATGGCCTTTGCAGCGGACCGGTTCCCCGGTCTTTTTGCAGGATACCGCCTGGAGATAAAGGAAAGCCACCAGCAGGCAAAAGCTGACACTTCCGGTACTGCAAAGGCGATGGTACACTATTTCAACCGACTGGGAGTAGCGTTTGAACCAGAAGATATCCAGCAGGTACGCGATCCCCGGGTGCAAAAAAATCAATGGCAGATTCC
>JAABSS010000283.1 GCA_011390235.1 Desulfotignum sp. | reverse complement strand
ATAAAAGTATCCGGGGCCTGGAAAAACCGGAAAAGATCTATCTGAACAATCCCAACCAGGCGTTTGCTATCTGTGATCCGCAGCAGGTCAATCCAGGTACACTCAGGGAATTGTTTTTTATCTGCATGGTCCGGGAAAATCACAATATCACGATTCCGTCCAAAGGTGATTTTCAGGTGGATGGTTCCCTTATTTTTGAAGTCGGCGGTAAAGGCAAAACCTTTAAGCAGATCAAAGATTTGCCGGATTCTTATTTGGCGGTTGACGGTATCGAACATGGAATGCGGGCCAAAATACCCCTGTGGATCTTCGGATTTTTGTACTAATGTGAAAATCCTGTAAAACATCGGCGCATCCCCGGTCAGGTTAAGGGCTATGGTTGCCAGCCGGATGATAACCATGGATACACCCAGTACAGTTAAGGACGCGATGATACTGGTCATGCCATACCTCTCCTTTCATAAACACTGTTAAGATATTATACCGTTAAACAGGCATCCCGGACTGTTCAAAATTTCATTTTTTTTGCAGTTTTGACCGGATTTACATGCACCAGGACAGTGATATGGGTGAAACTCCCTATTTACCGTCCGGGGTAATGCAGTTGAAAATATTAAGAAATAAAAATTACAGAAAACAAGGAAAATTTCTGCCATGACCAGATCATCCAGTACCGGAAACCCTGACAGCGACAACCACGAACAGCAGGATCACCAGCGCGAAGGCCAGGAACAAAAGGAGCACCAGGGCCATGACCACTCTGATCATCATGCACACATGGTGGCTGATTTCAGGCGCAGGTTCTGGGTTTCTCTGGTTCTGGGAATTCCCATTGTGCTGCTTTCTCCGCTGATCCAGCAATTTATGGGTGTAAAAGGCCAGTGGGACTTTCCAGGCGATGCCTATATTCAATTCGGATTTTCAACCATCGTTTTTTTCTATGGGGGGTGGCCGTTTTTAAAAGGGCTGGTGGACGAACTCAAAAAAAAGAACCCGGGCATGATGACCCTGATAGGCCTTGCCATCTTTATTGCCTACGCTTACAGTTCGGCCGTGGTGCTGGGTCTTGAAGGAAAAGTATTTTTCTGGGAACTTGCCACCCTTATTATCATCATGCTGCTGGGTCACTGGATTGAAATGCGTTCTGTAATGGGGGCTTCCGGCGCTCTGGAAGAGCTGGTCAAATTGATTCCCTCAACCGCCCACCGCATCACGAAAGATGGCGGCACAGAAGAGATCAAGGTATCTGATATCAAAAAAGGAGACAAGGTAGCTGTCAAGCCGGGGGAAAAAATTCCGACAGACGGGGTCATAACAGATGGACGTACCAGCATTGATGAATCCATGGTCACCGGCGAAAGCAGGCAGGTGGAAAAAAACCCAGGCGATGAGGTTATCGGCGGCAGCATCAACGGTGATTCAGCCATTGAGGTGGAAATCAAAAAAACCGGTGATGACACCTATCTTTCCCAGGTTGTCGATATGGTGAAAAAAGCACAGGAATCCCAGTCAAAGGCACAGAATACAGCAGACCGTGCAGCTTTCTGGTTGACCATCATCGCACTTGCCTCAGGAGGTATCACCCTGGCTGCATGGCTGTCTGTAGGCAGAGACTTTGTGTTTTCCCTGGAACGGATGGTCACGGTGATGGTTATAACCTGCCCCCATGCCCTGGGCCTGGCAGTACCCCTTGTGGTGGCGGTATCCACTGCCATGGCAGCCAAAAAAGGACTGTTGATCAGGGACCGCACCGCTTTTGAAAAAGCAAAAGATCTGGAAGTTGTGGTTTTTGACAAAACCGGCACCCTGACCCAGGGACGTTTCGGTGTTTCTGATATTGTCAGTCTCGGCAGTCTTTCTGAAGACGATATTCTGGGCCTGGCCGCCGGATTGGAAAGCCGGTCTGAACATGCCATTGCCAGGGGTATTGTTGCAGCTGCAAAAGACAGAAACATCGATATCCCTGATCCTGAAAACTTTGAGGCCATTCCGGGAAAAGGGGCCAAAGCCACGGTGGCAGACAAAAAAATCAAGGTGGTCAGCCCGGGCTTTCTGCAGGAACATGATATCAGTGTGGACAAAGAGCACAAGGAAAAGATCAATCAACTGGCTGAACAGGGAAAGACCGTGGTCTATCTTCTGTCCGAAGATATGCCTGAAGCAGTGCTGGCCCTGGAAGATATGGTCCGTGATTCAGCCCAAAAAGCTGTCCGGGAATTACAGGAAATGGGCCTGAAGGTGATGATGCTCACAGGTGATTCAGAAGCAGTGGCAAAAACAGTTGCAGATCAGCTGCACCTGGATGACTTTCTGGCAGAGATTCTGCCTGATGAAAAATCGGATCAGATCAAACAGATCCGGCAGAACAACAAAGGTGTCGCCATGGTGGGAGACGGGGTAAACGATGCCCCTGCCCTGGCTGAAGCCGATGTGGGCATTGCCATCGGGGCAGGAACAGATGTTGCCATGGAAGCTGCCGATATTGTACTGGTGCGCTCGGATCCCCGGGATGTTGCCTCGGTTATGAAACTTTCCCGGGCAACCTACAGGAAAATGGTCCAGAATCTCTGGTGGGCCGCCGGATACAACGTCATTGCCATTCCCCTGGCAGCAGGCATTTTATATCCGGTTTATCAGTTTCTGCTGCCACCGGCGGCCGGTGCCGTTGTCATGTCACTTTCCACGGTCATTGTGGCGGTGAACGCCAAACTGCTGTCCACATCATCATGAACCCGGGATTAAATTATCCCGCTTTTCCCATGCACAATTGCCATGGGGGGCTTTCTTTTTCCGAACATGATATGAAAACGGCATGTTTCTAACAATCTTAAATTCTTATGTGGACAAATAATTATCCTGGCATCTTGTACAAAAAAATTGTCCCTGTGAAAAGGGATAATAAAAGATCCGTTTTCATATGATAATGACAAATTCAACAGTCAATCATATGCAAAAATATGGGTTGAGTTCTGAAAGAATCAATGTTATCGAGATTATGGTTGTTTTCATGGAATTAAGTTTTGTTGCAATTATGTTGCGAGTTTGAACAGCTGTATCTTACCACAGGATGAGCCTGGACAAAATCAAATGCAGTATTCTCAGCCAAAAATTTCAGAACATCGAAAAAATACATGCTTCGGACATTTAAAATGGGCTTTATATGGC
>JAABSS010000282.1 GCA_011390235.1 Desulfotignum sp. | reverse complement strand
GTACGCCGAATACACACACTTCTCTGATAGCATCATGCTGCATGATGGCTTTTTCCACTTCCGCCGGAAACACGTTTTCACCACCGGGCTTGATCAATTCCTTTTCTGCTTTTCTGCCTTTGAAAAACAAAAATCCCGAAGGATCGATCATGCCCAGATCACCGGTATGGTGCCAGCCCTGTCTGAAGGTGTGGCTGTTCAGATCAGGGGCATTCCAGTATCCTTGAAATACCAGCGGCCCTTTGACAAGGATCTCACCAATTTCACCGGGGGGCAGAAAATTGTCCAGATCGTCACCGATCTTCACATGGGCCAGAGGGGATATGGTACCGGCTGACCCGGGATTTTCAAAGTAGGGCGAAAAGGTTATCAATCCCGAGGTTTCGGTCTGGCCGTACATGGTCCAGAAGGTGGTACCGGTGGCGGTTTCCCATTTTTTCACGGTATCCGGGGCATCCAGACCGGCTGTGATTGTAAGGGAGGTCAGATCATGGCTGCCTTTTTCAAGCGCATCTGAAAGGGTGCTTAGTATAGGGGGAAAGGAACCCAGGAGCGTGACTTTTTGTTCCTTGATAAGTGTGAGGGTCTGCAGGGGGTCGAATTTTTCGACTATTACATTTTTGCCCCCTGCCTGGAGGGTTGCCAGGGCCATGTTGATGCCCATGATATGAAACAAAGGCAGGATATTGGCATGGCACGCTTCTGCATCAAGATTATAATAATGGATCAACTGCATATTGGACAGCACGATGTTTTCCTGGCTCAGTACCGCTCCCCTGGGTTTGCCCTGGACTGCGGCGGTATGGATAATGACAAACGGATCGTTTGTCTGAAACTGCACCGGGGTGAAATTTTTGCTGTCCTGGTACAACTGCGACAGGTTTTCATCCGGGCCGTCCACCACAATGCTTTGGTTCAGAAAAGAAAAATCAGCAGTCATCTGTGATGCCTGGTCTGCCATATCATTGTCGCACAAGATTAAAGAAGGGGTGGTATCTTCTATAATATGGCGGATTTCGCTGTCGGACAACCGCCGGTTGATCAGCACCAGGGAGAGGTTCAACGCTGCGGCAGCCCCGAACAGGTGAAAGAACACAGGATGGTTTTTGCACAGCACCGCCACCCGGGTGCCGGGTGCGAGAAACGACAGGCCCGCGGCCAGTTGTGCAGCGTGTAAAAAAAGATCTGCATGGGAGGTGTCCTGTCCGTTCCAGTGGAAAGCAGGCTTGTTTTCCAGATTACGGGCATTTTTTTCATAGATATCGAAAAAGCTTACCTGACGTACACTGTTGTCCATGAATCAATACCCTCCTGGAAAAATAATTTATTCCAACATTTATGGTGTTCTTTTCGGTGCTGATACGCACGGAAAAGCCCTGATTTCAAACCAGAACGAGCGCTCAGTCTCAACACAACTTTAGTTGTAATGCAATTGATTTGGGTTTGTCAAAGACTTTTTTATATTTTTTTTTCATGGGGAAAAAATACCGAAAATAAGGAATAGCCGGATGTTAGACAGTCTGAAAGATCATTGCAGAACCGGCAGTGAAGAATGTCTCCCGGACAGGTTTCCCCGGGGTTGTCATGCAGAAAACAGCAGCGTCTGGATTCCATGTGAATGGAGAACCCCAGGCGGTCGGCAAACAATTTCATGCGCAGAAGATCCACGCCTTTGCCCCCGGCATTGAAATCAAACGGGGTTTTGGTGGAATAGTCAGCCGTTTTCTGGGTGGAAAAAAATCCCTCAAATATGCGTTTCTGGTCATCTGTTTCAATGCCCACCCCGAAATCATGCACGCAAAAAAGAATGCCGTTGTCTTTGCTGTGGGCGGAAATATCGATCCGTCCATGGTCCGGGGTGTTTTCAATACTGTTTTTGATCAAACCGGTTATGGTCTTTTCAAAAACATCTTTGGGCAGGCGGATTCTGGGAAGATTTTCATCCATGTGGACAAAAACCTGCAGATTTCTGAAATCAAAGGATTTCTGCAGATTGTCAAACAGGTTGTCAAAGGCCCGGGCAAAGTGAATATCTCTGTAGTTGAGGGCAGGGGAGCCGAACTCTTTTTCAATGACCGCCTGCACCACCTCCATGGGGTCTTCTTCATCCAGATGCTGCTGGATCAGGGTTTCCAGTTCATCTCTGCATGTCTGGAGCATCACCAGCATGAGATCCCGGGCTGCATAGACCTTTTTGTCCATGATATCAGCGGTTTCTTCCTGGATCTGCACAATGCGGTTCAGGTTCCGCTGGATCCGGTTAAGGGTGGAGGCGGTCTTGATCTGGGGCAGGTCCGCCAGTTTTTTCTCCAAAATCTGCAGTGAACCGGTGAGCACTGCCACCGGTGTTTTGAGTTCATGGGACAGATGGTTGATGGCTTTGTCCTTGGCCCGGTTCATGGATGCCACATCCCGGTAGGCTTCTTTCAGGGCCTCGGAAAACCGGGCGTTCTCAATGGATATGCCCACGGTGCCGGCAATCATGGTCATCAACTCCATGTCATTGTCGTCAAAGGGGTTCTGTTTTTTGTTGATGGCGCACAGGATGCCGGTGATGCGGCTGTCGCTTCCGATGGGCACGCACAGAATACTTCTGGTTTCATACCCCAGTTTCCGGTCTCTTTCCGGATAGGATTCAAAGGAGGTGGCAGCCTGGTTGTTGACCGCCGGTCTGCCGGTTTTCCATACTTTTCCGGCAAGCACCTCATCTAAGGCAAACCGTATTTTCCGGGCACGCTGTTCCGTGTCCGAGTCATCATAGGATGCCCCCAGAAAAAACAGGTCGTTTTTGATTTCATCATACAGCAGCACCACAGCCCCTTCTGTGTTTAAAAGGCCTTTGATTTCCCGGGTGATATAATCCATGAGATCTTCCAGGTCCGGGTATTGGGGCAAAGCAGCACTGATGCGCATGATGGTACGGTTGTTGGCTGACAGCCGTTTTTCTTCGGTGATATCCCGGAGAATCACAAAATGTTCCCCGGGTCTGTCCCTGTACAAGGTGTGGGATGCAGCCCAGATGATCACATCCCGGTGCCGGCCGTCTTTGGTGAGCCGCTGGGTCTCATACCGGACGAGCTGCTGGTTTTCTTTGAACCGGTCCAGCACCATGGTGGTTTCCTCCTTGAGGTTTTCCGGTACAAAGGGCAGTATGCTTCCTTTCACTTC
>JAABSS010000281.1 GCA_011390235.1 Desulfotignum sp. | reverse complement strand
AAAACATCGAACAGTTCGGGGGCCGGGTCACGGTGGGGCCTCAGGAAATCATTGCCCGCACCATGGGAGAATTTTCCTCTCTGGAAGATATCCGCAACCTGGTTCTGTTGCGCAACGGCACCCAGCGGGTGACATTGCGGGATGTGGCAAAAGTGGCCGATGCCCACCGGGAGGCCCGGGTCATCACCCGGCTGGACCGGCAGCCCGCAGTCAAGGTGAGCATTCTCAAGCAGGCGGATGCCAATACCGTGGCCGTGGCCCGGGCGGTTGAGCAGCGCCTGGTAGATCTGAGGCCCGGCCTGCCCGAAGGAATCGTCCTGGGCATGGTGGAAAATCAGGGAATTTATGTCACCGATGCCCTCAACGGGGTTCAGACCGCCGCCGTCGAGGCGGGAATTCTGGTCATTCTGATCGTCTGGATATTTCTGGGTTCCTGGCGCCAGGTGGTGGTGATCATCATGGCCCTGCCCCTGATCCTGATCATGAATTTCGGCCTGATGCAGATGGCCGGGTTTTCCCTCAACATCTTTTCTCTGGGCGGGCTGGTGATCGCCATCGGGGTCCTGGTGGACAACTCCATTTTAGTGGTTGAAGCCATCTCCCGGCGGCAAGAAGAGCATCCTGAAGCCCCCATCAACGATCTGGTGATTGCCGCCACATCTGATATCGGACCAGCGGTGGTGGCAGCGACCCTGGCTTTTCTGGCCCTGTTCGTACCCTTTCTGCTGGTTCCCGGACTGGTCAGCCTGCTGTTCAGGGAACTGATCCTGGTCATTGCAGGGATTGTACTGATCAGCCTGATAACGGCCATCAGTATCACCCCCATGCTGACCGCCGTGTTTCTGGGCCGGGCCTCTAAAAAAACGGCCAAAGGCCGATTTAAACGCTTCATGGACCGCATCACTTCGGCCTACCGGCGGATGCTGGGAATGGCATTGCGTATTCGGTACGTTGTCATCGCCTTGTTTCTGGCCATTCTGGTGGCCGGAGGCTATGCCGCCACCCGTCTGGGCAGTGAATTTTTACCCCAGATGGACGACGGGCGGATCATGGTCAAGGTTAAGCTGCCCACCGGCGCGGCAGTGGCGGAAACCGACCGGATCCTGCGTGAGATCGAAGCCGGGATCGGTGATGACCCGCGCATCCAGAGCCTGTTCGCCATGGCCGGGGGCCGGGCCGTGGGAACGGTTACCTTTGAGATTGCCAATGAAGGGGAACTCAACCTGCAATTGCTGCCCAGAGATGACCGGGATATCAGCACGGATCAATTCATCCGGCAGCTGCGGCCTGTGGTGGCGCAGGTACCGGCACCCGGCGCCAAGGTGAGCGTGTTCCAGGCCAAGGTCAAGGGCATGCGCAAAATGGGGGACGCTGATATCGAGGTCAAGGTGCAAGGAGATGATCTGGCCCGATTGTTCGACCTGGCCGGCGGTATCGCACAGACCATGACAGAGCTGAAGCATTTTACCAATGTCTATGTGGCCATGGACCTGTCCAAGCCGGAGATGCAGATCACGGTGGACCGGGTCAGGGCCGCGGAAATGGGAGTTTCTGTTTCCGAAGTGGCAGACACCCTCAGAACACTGGTGGCAGGCAGCGTGCCCACCCGCCTGCGGGAACAAGACAATGATTATGACATCCGGGTGATGGTGCCGGAATCCCGCATCCAAAACCGCACAGACCTGGAAAACCTGCTCATCCCCTCCCAGCAGGGCGGATTCGTCCGCCTGGGGGACCTGGCTGCTGTCAGGCAGGCCACAGGACCGGTGGAAATCGTCCGGGAAGACCAGGTCAAAATGGTGATTGTCCGGGGGGATGCCGCCGGTGTCAGTGTAGGCGAGGCCCTGTCAGGGCTCAGACAGGCCATGGCACAGAAAACCATTCCCCCCGGCTTTCGAATCACCTATGGAGGGCAGGCCCAAATGATGGCGGATATGACCCGGGATGTGGTGCTTATCCTGGGCTTTGCCCTGTTTTTTTCCTTTATCGTACTGGCTGTTCAGTTCAACAGTCTTAAACTGCCGTCCCTTATTCTGGGCAGCATGCCCTTTTGCCTGACCGGGTCGGCCGGCCTGCTCCTGGCCACCAACACCCCGCTGGGGGCTACGGTGATCATCGGCATTCTGGTGGTCCTGGCGGCTGCGGTCAATGCCGGCGTGCTGTTATTCACCTATGCCCGCGGTTTGCAGGATACCTGGGGGCTGTCGGTCAAGGAAGCCATTCTCTCTGCGGCCGAACTGCGGCTGCGGCCCATTGTCATGGTGTCCACCGCCATCTTGTTCGGGCTGGTTCCGCTGGCCCTGGCCCTGGAGGCCGGGGGTGACATGCTGCAGCCCATGGCCATTGCCGCCATCGGCGGATTGATCATGGAAATGGTAGTGGCCCTTTTTCTGATGCCCTGCCTGTATTTTGTATTCACCTCAACAAAGGAGGCAACACATGAACCTGAAACCGGTCCAAATTGACCTGGAAATCGAGGATGTGCAAAAAGTGCTTGCCATCTCTCTGGATGAAGACAAAACCGCTGCTCTGGATTTTATTCGCGAGCGGCTGATGAAAAAAGTGGAAAAATCACTTCAAAAACGCTGAATGCCCGTATTCGAGGTCGGTTACGGCCCGTCCCAGACGTCGGATTTTTCTTAAAAATTTACACTATTTACACTATATGAATCTACGGAGGCATGCATGGTATTGAACCTGACCGAACAGCAGTTTATGCAAATGAAAGCAGCGGTACTGGACCAGGACGGCCCTGCCGCCCTGCAGCTGCTCAAGGAGTTCATCAAACAGATCGAACAACAAAAAAATGCCGGAATGAAATCACATTTGGGCGGATAAAAGAAGGATATATTACAATGAAAAAAGGTATCATTACGATTGCCGCCATCTTAATGATGGCAATTTCTTTTGTGGCCCATGCCGAAGAATTGTCTTTGGAACCTATATTTCCGGATTCGACTACAAGGCCCGCAAGGAGATGAAGATCAACAGTGAATCACTGGTCAGCGGGCTGGAACAAGGACTCATCCAGCTTGTCGACATCCGCTTCAAAGAGGAAACAGCTGCCTGGCGCATGGGGTTTGGCCGCCATATCCCGCTCAATGAACTGCCATCCCGCCTGGATGAGCTGGATAAAGACAAAATCATCGTGACCGCCTGCCCCCATAAAGACCGG
>JAABSS010000280.1 GCA_011390235.1 Desulfotignum sp. | reverse complement strand
AAAATGCCGTGGTTACCTTTTGTTCTGCCACGGTTTCCGTGCCTTCCAGAGAAAGCCCCAGTCCGTCTGTCCAGAAATTTTTCCGGCCGTCTATGCTGTTAACCGCAATGCCCAGATGATCGATTTTCAGTATTTTCATGCTGTCCCTCCCCCTGTTTTTACACTATATTTACCTGCACTTTCATAACCTCTATCTATAGTGGGATCACCCAATGAAAGTCAACCTTAATTGATTATAATAGAATACTAATTAAAATCAGGTGCAAGGTGGTGCTGCAAGTAAAATATACGCCACAAGCTGCCGGATGGCGGATCTGTCAAAAACTTTGATATGAAGGGTTTGGGCTGCGGCCGCATCTGATGGGGCCAGGGGCTGGTCAGTGACAAAAGCCCTGACATTCCCCACCTGGTGAAACAGGGGGAGCCTGTCACATCCATTGCCGAACACTTCGATTTTTTCATGTGGACCGCTGATCCATCCTTCGATCAGTACCATATCCACTGCAGAATAATACTGCCGGATCAGGTCGTCTACGGACAGATCCGGGTCTCTGGGCAGAAAAACTGCAGCCATGTCCGTGGTCATCATGGCAGCAGGCACGGCCCCGGCTTTTCTGTGACAAAAGGAGTCTTTGCCCGGTTTGTCCAGTTCATGGGAATGGGCGCTGTGTTTGATGCTGCCCACCCGGATATTTCTTTCAACCAGTGCTTCGATGATTTCGACCATCAGGGTTGTTTTTCCGCATCCCGGGTGTCCGATAATCTGAACCGGATGTTTCATCGTTTTCCTGTCTCCCCGGTATGGTTTTTTGACGGCCGGATGTTGTATTTTTTGAGCTTTTCATACAGGGTGCTGCGACTGATACCCAGACTGGCGGCTGCCGCTGTTTTATTCCACTGGCACTGGTCCAGCATCTGGCAGATGGTTTCCTTTTCACTGGCCTGGAGGACCCGGCTCTGTTTTTCCAACGGCGGGTCGGATATTTGGAGCAGGTGGGCCGGCAGGTCCCTGGGAAAAATCCGGTCGGATTTGGCCAGGGTCACTGCGTATTCTATACTGTTTTCCAGTTCCCTGATATTGCCGGGCCAGTCATATTCCACAAGGCTGCGCAGGGTTTCCGAATCCATGGTGTGTATTTTCTTGTGCTGCTCTGCGGCAAATTTTTCCAGAAAATAATTGGCCAGCAGGGGCACGTCATTTTTCCGCTCCCGCAAAGCCGGCAGGTTGATGGGAATGACATTCAACCGGTAGAACAGATCCTCCCTGAAATTGCCCTGTTTCACCTCATCCAGCAGATACCGGTTGGTGGCCGCCACAATGCGGATATTTACCTTGATGGCACAGGTGCCGCCGATCCGTTCGATTTTCTGGCTCTGCAGCACCCGCAGCAGCATGGTCTGGGCTGACATGGAAATCTCACCGATCTCATCCAGAAATACGGTGCCGCCGCCGGCCTGCTCGAATTTTCCGATTTTCCGTTCCACTGCACCGGTAAACGCCCCTTTTTCATGGCCGAACAGTTCACTTTCCAGCAGGGTAGCCGGATAGGCCGCACAATTGATCACCACAAAAGGATGGCCGGATCTCGGGCTTTCCTCATGCAGGGCCCTTGCCACCATCTCCTTGCCGGTGCCGCTTTCCCCCTGGATCAGCACGGTGGCATCGGTGGGGGCCACATCCTGGATCAGCTTGTAGATCATCTGAATTTTGGGGTCTTTGCCAACCATCCCCCGGTATCCGGATACCTGACCAGTTCGGGTTCTGAGTTCCTGGATCTGCCTTTCATGCTCCAGTGCCCTGAAAACCGCACCCGAAGCCTGCTCCAGGATCAGACGGATCACCTCCATTTCAGTTTTAAGGCAGGTGCAGTCATCCGGGCAGGATATGAGCATCGCACCCAGCACCTGCTGGTGGTGATAAAAAGGAAACACCGCCATCCGCGAACTGCTGCGCATCGCTTCAGGCAGCTTCAGGGCTCTGATATCCGAAGGGGGTAAAAAAACAGGAAAACCGCTGCGGGATACAGTTTCATGAAACACATCAAATGTATCATCTTCCAGCGGCCTCAATTTTCCTGCAACGGCCAGATAGACCTTTTTCTGTTCATGCGCCAGTATGACAAAAAAAAGGTTTTGACAGGCAACAATATCGTTGAACGTAGACAGCAGAAAAGCGGTAATCCGGTTGAGATCCGGCAGGGCCGCAATCTGCCGGGAGACGGAAAACGTGGTCAGCATCTGCCGGTGTACACGGTCCAGGTGCCGATTTTTTTCCGCCAGTTTTTCATTGGACCGCTTCAGTTGCACCGTGTGGCCGGCAATGCGGTCCAGCATACCGTTATAGGCCGCCACCAGCTGGTTCACCTCTACCGGACCGTTGAGGTCCAGACGGCGGTCCAGGTTTTCTTCATTCACGGTGTTGACGGTATCGGTAAGCTGCATGAGCGGATACAGCAGGCGCGAGATGATCAGGTGACTGAAAAATAAAAGCGCTGCCAGTATTCCTCCGGTGATCAGGGTCATTCGGATACCCAGGTGCCGGATTTTTTCCCGGTGCGGGGCCTCTGATATACCCAGGCGCAGTACGCCGGCTTTTCCTTCGAGGATGGGCCATTGAATATCCATGAACCGTTCCCGGTTTTCCGACATCAGCTTCTCCATATGCCGGTCTTCGGTGTTGGCCTGGATCAGGCCTGCGGGCACCTGTTTGGGAAAGGTGTGCACCAGCACCTGTTCTTTGTTCAGGACAAACAGATATAACAGGGCCGGTTCGCTGTGCAGTTGATCATCCAGCATTTTCTGCACGGCTACCAGGTCGTTGATCAGGATTTTATCTGCCGCATCCATTGCCAGCCGGGCCGCAATGGTTTCCGCCCGGGCCTTCACCCCGGAAAGCAGGGTGTCACTGTAGTTTCTGATCACGATCTGGGAAACCAGCAGCCCGGTGACGATCACCAGCAGCGAAACCGCTGAAAACAAAAGGGTGCGCAGGCTGTTCACCATGGGAATTTTGGGGAAAACACGCGTCATGGAAACATTCACCGTGCACGGCCCAGCGCACCGTGCATATCCTGAATGGGTTGATACCATTCAGGCCGGGGAGCAACGAACCGGTCGATCATCAGACTGTCCAGGATCTTTTTTCCCGGCACTGAGGTGTGCATGGACAGCACCACAT
>JAABSS010000279.1 GCA_011390235.1 Desulfotignum sp. | reverse complement strand
CAGGCGCACCGTCACTGCGCTTGACAGGCACGGTTTTTCCCATATTTTCGTTTTCTTTTTTAAACCAGTTCCATGGGGCAAGTTTTTTCATATCCATATGCACCTCCTTGCCTTATACAGGGTTAAGGTCACACAGTTCCCGGGTTGCAACATATTGTTTTTAAATTACATTCCGGGTGTGCCACCCACATTTTTCTTGTATGGCACCAAAATAAAACAGACCGGTTTCATGTCAAGGAAAATTTTCATTACTAATAATTTTTTATTGAAAAAGTAATGAGATTACCCTACTTTAATCCCACGCATAAACCAAAACACTGCAGAAACCATGGTTCGTGTAGGAACCGGATAAAAAGAACCGGTAAGAGATATTTCCGCCAGGAGGTGATATCATGCCACAGGATTATTACCTTGTTTTAGGCATTACATCCGATGCCAGCCAGGCAGACATCAAAGATGCCTACCGCAGACTTGCAAAAGAATACCATCCTGATCATTACAAAGGAAATCACCGGCCGTTCCAGGCCATTCAGGAAGCTTATGCCGTCCTTTCCGATCCTGCCCGTCGCAGGCACCATGATTCCCGGGCTCTGGAAAGAAAGCCCGCCCCCAGAAAGGCGTTCACCTTTTCCAGGCCGGTGGAACCCCTTGTTCCGGAATCTTCACAAAAAACATTTTTCAGGCACACACCCACCAGAGAGTTTCAGCCATACCGGCCCCTTTCAGAATTTTTTCCCCGGCCGATTTTTTCCAGCCAAAACCCCGGAAACCGGCAGGGGACAAAAGATCTGAGCTTCATGGCGGCACTGACCTGGGAACAGGCCCGGACAGGGGGGCAGATACGGGTCACCATTCCGGCCCGGCCGGTATGCCCCCAGTGCGGCGGCCGGGGCTGGACAGGCCCTTAACCGTGCTGGCAGGGTGACCAGGAAGGTCTGCTGTCCGCTGATATCCCCATCATCATTCATTTTCCGCCGGACATCAGGCAGGGGCACAAGGCCACGGTATTCTTAGACCAGTATGGTATGCCGGGGCAGCATATGACCATCCATTTCATGGTGAAAGAAGATCAGACGTGATCAAAAATATAGCCCACAGACCGCCGGCTTTTAAAAAATTTGGGGTCTTTGGGATTTTTTTCAAAATATTTTCTGAATCTTACCATGAAATTGTCCACGGTGCGGGTGGAAGTGTCACTGGAATATCCCCATCCGGCGTTGAGCAGCATCTCCCGGGAAAGGGGCCTGCCCTTGTTGGCGATGAAGATTTTCAGCAGGGTGATCTCCTGTTCCGTCAGAATGATCTCTCCGGCTGCGCACCAGGCTGTAAAGGTAACAAAATCCACCTGGTTGTCCCCGAAACAGTAGTGGTCCCCCTGGAACATGGAATGACCCGCGTTTGTGTCTGCTCCAATTGGTTCATACCAGGTGCTTTTTTGGATAAGCCGTTCCACCCGCAGCAAAAACTCCTCCAGGTCAAAGGGTTTGGCCAGGTAATCGTCCACCCCGTAGCGCAACCCTTTGACTTTGTCTCTGGTATCTCCCCGGGCGGACAAAATCAGCACCGGTATTTTTTCATCTTCCTGGCGGATGGTTTTTAAAATGGAAAACCCGTCGATCATGGGCAGCATGATATCCAGGACAATAAGGTTCGGATGCCAGGTGCGCCACTGGTCCAGGCCGTCAATGCCATCAACGGCCACTGCCACGGCATAACCGGCAAGGGACAGATTAAGCCGCAGGCCTTCTGCTATTCGGGCCTCGTCTTCTATGACCAGAATACGCTTTTTTTCAGCCGCTTCCATATATTTTTCTCCCTGACATTGGCGATGCCGGCCCGGGGTATGGTGATGGTGAACCGGGCACCGCATCCTTTGCCTTCACTGTAAACCGAAGCCCGCCAGCCATGTATCCTGGCAATACTTGAAACCAGGTAAAGCCCCAGCCCCGACCCGGAAACCCTTAGCTGGTTTTCCCGGCCGGACTGGTAAAATTTGCGGAAAATCTTTTTTGCCTCCTGCCGGTCAACGCCAATACCGTTGTCTATAAAATCCATGGTCACCTTCTGGAGATGGGATTTAAATACGATTTTCAATACCGGCCGGTCAGATTCATTGTACTTGATGGCATTGGACACGATGTTCATGAGCAGCATCTCAAATAAAAACAGATTAACCGGAAATTCAAACCTGGCTTTGGACGGATTTAAAATCTGAAAATCACATTCCCGGAAAATGGAGTCATTTTTTTTGATAAAATTTTGTACAAGATCCACCAGACTGTCTTTGGTCACCTCAGAATCAAAATTCTGGCTTTCAATGCGGGCCAGGTTTAAAATCCGGTTGATATTGTCGGTGAGCCGGTTGATATCTTCCAGCATGTTCTCACTGTAATGTTTGATATCTTCAGGTTCCAGAGGATGGCGGATAAATGTTTCCAGGTAAAGCCGCAAAGAGGTCACCGGCGTTTTGAGTTCATGGGTGAAATTATAAATGAAATTGTGTTGAAGCCGGAACAGATTCACTGTTTTCTGGTAATAGATAAAAGCCAGCAGAATACCGGCCAGGACCACGGTTATCAGAAGACTGAGCACAAGAATGGTCATGCCGGTTTTGGAGGGAAAAATCATCTGGGGGTCTATGTGGAACCGTAAAATGACCACTTCCAGAGCAGACCTGATTTCCATGTAAAGACTCACCGTGAGCACCAGAAAGGTGGCCAGGGCAAAAATGGAACAGGCAAATATAAATACCGGATGAAGATACCACCGGGATGGATTCAGAATCTGCATGGATCAGGGGGTTTCCTCCTGTTTGTTCAATACTGAAACCAATGCCGTCAGATCAAGGGCCGGTTTGATAAGCACGCACTCGGAAGTGACACCCAGGGCCTTGACAGCTTCAGGCGGAATATAGTCGGCAGATCCGGTATGAACAACAAATTTCATATCAGGATTTATTTTTGCCGCTTCCACCATAAACGTGTTGCCGTCAACCCCGGGCAGACGAATATCCACCACTGCCTTGTCAATGTGGTGATTTTTAACAATTTCAAGGGCGTCTTCACTGGTCTCAGCCTGGAAAACATTGTATCCTTCATCCTCCATAAACGCGGCAATGCTCTGGCGGATACTTTCTTCATCATCAAGAATTAAAAATTGTCTGGTCACTTGAACCATT
>JAABSS010000278.1 GCA_011390235.1 Desulfotignum sp. | reverse complement strand
CTCGCCGGCAGTTTCGGACCCAGCCACGGGGCGTCTTTCATTGAAATCGCCTCAGCCGGTACCATGAAGGAAAAATGTGTGATTGTCTGACTGCCGTTTTTAACGCTTCGCATGCCCAACCGCCTGTAGCAACCGCTGCAGAATGGGATTCGACCCCCGGGTACCCCCCACCGGAGGCGGCACTCTGCTGAAAAGGTCCTCAAAGCTTTTATATGCAATAGCCCTTGCCGCATGTCTTGCAGCATGTGCCGTGGGTCAAGATCCGGGTTAGGAGGAGGTGCCGGGTGTCTGAAACAGGTCTTCCGCCTGGTAGGAACTTCTGACAAACGGGCCGGCTGCCACTTTTGAAAATCCGATCTGCCGGGCTGTCTGTGCCAGCGCGTCAAACTCTTCGGGGGGATAGTATTTTTTCACTTCCAGGTGGGCTCTGGTGGGCTGCAGATACTGGCCCATGGTCAGCATGTCGCAGCCATGGTCAAACAGATCCTGCATGGTCTGTTCCAGCTGGGATACGGTTTCTCCCAGCCCCACCATGAGGCCGGATTTGGCCGGCATATCAGGATTCAGTTTTTTCACGTTTCTGATCAGATCCAGAGATCGCTGGTAAACAGCCTCGGGCCGGACCCGGGGGTACAGGGCTGCCACGGTTTCCATATTGTGGTTGATGACATCGGGCTGTGCATCCACCACGGTTTTCAAGGCAGTAATATCCCCTTTGAAATCAGGTATCAGCACTTCCACCCGGATGGATTGGCCCATATCTTTTCCCGGTTTTTTAAGGGCCTGGATCACGGCGGCAAAATGGGCGGCCCCGCCGTCAGGCAGATCATCTCTGGTGACAGAGGTCACCACCACGTAATGCAGCTTAAGTTCCCGGACTGCCCGTGCCACCCTGGCAGGTTCCCGGGGGTCGACGGTCAGGGGAGGGCGGGCGGTGATATTGCAGAACCTGCAGTGCCGGGTGCACTGGTCCCCTAAGATCATAAAAGTGGCAGTGTCTTTGGAAAAACATTCAAACATATTGGGGCAGCTGGCTTCCTGGCAGACCGTATGCAGCTTTGCCCCGGCCAGGAGCCGGGTGACTTTTGCATACTCTCCGCCCCTGGGCAGGCGTTTTTTCAGCCAGGCAGGTTTGCCGGCGCCGGCAGTATGGTTACGCATGGGTTGTTTCCCTGATCAGTTGAAAATTAAACACACGGCAAAAATAGGTTGCAAACTTTTCTTTCACTGCATCCATGGAAACACGGACATCTTTTTTCTGCGATATCTGCAGTTCCTGTTCCAAAGATGTCATGGACAGCCGGGAAAGGCCGCAGGGATTGATCCAGGAAAATGGAGTCAGGTCTAAAGATACATTCAAGGCCAGTCCATGGATACTGATGCCGTGTTTGATGGACAATCCCACAGATCCGATTTTCCTGGATCCTTTCCACATGCCGCGGTTGCGCGGATCCCGGGTGATGGCCACCCCGAAATCCTGTGCTGTTCTGCCCATGATCTCTTCAAGCCCATACACGAAATCCG
The DNA here is from genome assembly GCA_011390235.1 of Desulfotignum sp. Next base: position 1,257 of record JAABSS010000278.1, on the reverse strand, counting down.
CCACCCCGATACGGGCACGCTCCAGGTCCACCACCGGATACAGCACTGCCTGGCCCGGTCCATGATAGGTGATATTGCCGCCCCTGTCTGTCTGCACCATATCAATGCCCTGTTGTTCCAGAAAATTATCCGGTTTCATCAGGTTTTCTTTTCCACCCCGTCTGCCAAAAGTGAACACCGGCGGGTGCTGGACAAAAAACAGATGATCTTGCAGTGAACGGTCCCGTATTTTTGCATTGCGCACGTCAACCTGCAGATCCAGGGCGCGCCGGTATTCCAGGACCTGCAGGTCCTGGAATACACAGGTGCGCAACCCGGATCTTATCCTCTCAGGCATGGCTTTCTGGCGGCACTGACTTCATCGAGCCGGGTCACCTTGGGCAGAACCGGTGCCCGGGTGAGTTTTTCAGGCGCTGATTCCGCTTCCTTTGCAATGGCTTTCACAGCATTGATGAACTGGTCAATGTCATCTTTGGATTCGGTTTCCGTAGGTTCCACCATAAAGGCGCCTTCCACCACCAGGGGAAAATACACGGTGGGCGGGTGAAATCCGTAATCCAGCAGCCGTTTGGCCATATCCATGGTGGTGATGTGATAAGATTTCTGCCGCGCGTCATTAAACACACATTCATGCATGCAGGGCCGGTCATAGGGCAGGTTCAAAGTGTCTTTGAGACTGTCCTTGATATAATTGGCATTGAGAACGGCCAGGCGGGAGGCATCCAGAAGTCCCCGGGCTCCCATGGACAGAATATAGGCATAGGCCTTGATCATGACACCGAAATGGCCGTAAAAAGTGTGCATCCGGCCGATGGTGTCCGGGCAGTCGGTGACCAGTTTGAAAGTGTCCAGCTCCTTTTCCACCCGGGGAACTGGCAGAAACGGAATCAGCGCCTCTGTCACGGCCACCGGTCCGGAGCCCGGCCCGCCCCCGCCATGGGGGGTGGAAAATGTCTTGTGCAGATTGAGATGCAGCACATCAATGCCTGCATCACCCGGTTTCACAACCCCCATGATGGCATTCATGTTGGCCCCGTCCCCGTAAACCAGGCCGCCTTTGGCATGGACAATGTCGCAGATCTCTTTGATATGTTCTTCAAAAAGCCCCAGGGTGTTGGGGTTGGTGATCATGATGCCGGCGGTGTCTTCATCCATGACCGCTGCCACAGCATCCGGCTCCAGGATACCTTTTGGCCCGGAGTTGAGGTTGATGCTTTTGTACCCGCACAAAGTGGCGGAGGCAGGATTGGTGCCGTG
>JAABSS010000277.1 GCA_011390235.1 Desulfotignum sp. | reverse complement strand
ATCCGGGATAATGATCTTGGACCGCTGCCTGCCCTGTTTGGCATGATAGGCATGGATGATGAGCATGCCGGCCAGCTCTCCGTGTGCCCCGGCTGCCGGCTGCAGTGTCACCCCGGCATATCCGGTGATTTCCGCCAGATATTTTTCCAGCTCAAACATGAGCCGCAAAGCCCCCTGGGAAAATGCTTCACCTGCCAGAGGATGGGCCCCGGCAAATCCCTGGCGGGCTGCCTGGACCTCATTGGTTTTGGGGTTGTATTTCATGGTGCATGATCCCAATGGATACATGCCGGAATCCACACCAAAGTTCCACTGGGACAATCGGGTATAGTGGCGGACCACATCCAGTTCAGACAACTGGGGGAGATCCGGGGCATCCCCGGTGAGTTCCGGGTCA
>JAABSS010000276.1 GCA_011390235.1 Desulfotignum sp. | reverse complement strand
ACCAGATCCAGCCAGCATTTCCCGATGATCTCTTCGGGTAGATATCCAAGCATTTCTGACAAACGCTGATTCATGAATATGACAGTCCCCCAAGTATCTGTCAGGACAAGGCCTTCGGTCATATACGTCATGATTTCTTCAGTAAAAGACCCGGATTCCAGCAGTTTTTTTTCAAGCTGCGTATAGTCCCTTTTCAGTTCATGAACTTGTCTTTCCAATTCTTCATAGGAAGGTTTTGCTGTCATATAAAGCCCTTTTTAAATGTCCGAAGCATGCATTTTATATGTGCCACATATTTCTGACTGAGGTCTCTGTTTTTGGGTTCAATCCCGCTCACCCTGCGGTAAGATGCTGCTTTCCAAAAATCAAGTATCTTGCAACCATAATCCCTCAACTGACCGACACTACCAGGTTTTGAATTCTAATGGTATCCCATAATAAATGACCCTGGAAATTTTCAGCACAGGGATAATTTATTGTTGAACGGCATCTTCACCGTAAATATCAATACCCGGATAATATTTATGTGCACATTCTTCGCAGATGCTGTGGCTGAATTCCGCTTCTGAGTTTTTCTGGATATAGGCTTCCATCTGTTTCCAGTAACCTTTGTCATCTCGGATCTTTTTGCAGTGCATGCAGATGGGAAGCAGGCCTTTCAGGGTTTTGATTTTTGACAGGGCGGTTTCCAGTTCCATGGTCCGTTCTTTGACCCGTGTTTCCAGTTCATCATGGGATTTTTTTATTTCAGCCTTGTGTTTCTGTATCGCCTGGGACATTGTTTCCATATTGCGGGCCAGATCACCCAGTTCATCATGGGAGCTGACATCGATTTGTTTGACATGCCTGCCCGTTGCAATGGTAGAAGCGCTGTTTCTTATAATTCTGACAGGTGTTGCGAAAAATTTGTTGAATACGATCAGCATCATGGCAATGGACAAAATTGCACACATGCCTGCAATGCCGATGGTGGCATTTCGAATTTGCCTTTCCGCACCGCTCACCACCTGATCCTCCATGGCAAAAAATATCACCCAGTCCCATGGGGAGAACTGCCGGGCCACATATAATGTTTCTATGCCTGCTTCCTCTGCCCGGCCTGTATATTCTGATGCAGCATCATCTGCAGAGGCAGAACCTATTTTTTTTGCAGCAGGACCCCAGACCGATGCCATCATATCTGTATCTGTTCTGGTAGAACAAAAAACCAGTTTTCCGCTGCTGCCGTCCATGATAAACAGGTGGGATTTGTCAGGCAGTTTGAGATTCTGTGCTGTTTTGAAGGCATCTTGCTTGTAATCAGAGACAAATGAGTCAATGGTATCCAGCCCGTTTTTCACCAGGAGCCGGTGGTTTTTTTCAATATTCGGCAGATATGCATCTATGACGGTATCCATGTATAAAAAGGTTGATTTGTGGATACTTTCCCCTGCTTTTTTGATGGACCATGTACCCAGTAAAAAAATGCTTAATAATACCAAAGGAATGATGCTGTAGGCGATCTTGGATTGCAGTTTCATTTATTTTTTCCTGCTGGTTACTGACGGCTGATGGCGTTCATGATTTGTTTCGCCTGTCAGGGTGTCCGTTATTATTGGTAAATGTTATCCCCGGCAAGATCCAGTATATCCGGGGGCACAACAATATGCAACCGCAGTGCAGTGGCAATGTTGATACCCAGTGTGAATTCAACCGGGGGGATGACGGGAATGGTACCTGGATCAGCCCCTTTTAAAATACCATCCACCAGCTTTGCCGCCTCCTGGCCGCTGGCCGCAAGGTCCGGTGTGATATGCATGAGCGCCCCCATTTTAACACTTTCCATGGTTTGGCCCATGGCCACCGGAACCGATGAATGGTCCATCAGCAGCCGGGTGAATGCATCCAGTTCTCCCAGGGGCCCCTGGGGTTCCCACCAGAAGTCCACTGTGTCCGACAGGGTGTGAATGCCGTCCAATGCTTTTGCCAGCATTTCTGGTACACCTTGGGGCACTTTTTTATAGGGAATTGCATATGTGTCAAAGACAATGCCGCTGTTTTGTTTTCCAATGGCGGTCAATGCCCGCATATCCCCCATTGCAGACGGATAGGTGGAATGGATATAGCCGAACCGCACCGGTCTTTTTTCAGATATTGTCTGGCTTGCCAGGCGCATGGCCAGGTTGATTCGAACTTCTGCAGGGACAGTGAAAATCCGTCCGGAAACATTTGTGCCTGTGGGCTCTCCGATTTTTTCTATCAGCCCGGATCCCACAGGATCGGCAACCTGGAAAAAGAAAATCGGTATTTCCGTATCTTTGAGCACAGTAACCGCAGCCTGGGAAGCCAGGGTGGCGATGGTGGCAACCGCATCAGGTCTGCCGGTTTTCACCACCTTTCGCAGTTGATCTTCAGCAAATTTACGGTCACCATTTGCCCTGATGATGGTTAATGCCATATTTTCCCCATCTTTGTATCCCAGTTCTGTGAGATGGGATACAAAAGAAGTCAGGTGTGCCTCGCAGGCCGGTACCGGCATGGTGACAATGACGACCACTTTTTTGAATGTATTGGCTGGGACTGAAAAAGACAGGGTAAAAAAGATAAGAAACGAAAGAACTGCCATATATATTTTCCGGTTAATATTCATACCGCACCTCATTTTGTATTTGCTGATGTTATATCTCGATGATCAAGTTTTTGTGCATGGTTTCTGGAAAAATGGTATCACCATTTCCCTGGACCCCGGGGTGTTTCCTACTGAATTGTTTTAAAAGTTTTTAAAATCATCGTCATCATCATCAAAAGGAATGACCTGGTCCGGCCGTACTTCTCCGGTTTTCCCGGCCAGCATTTTTTTGCTGCCGGAGACCTGCTTTGGATGATGGGTTCCAATGGTTTTGGTGGATTTTGTTCGGGTACCGGCGTGTCCCTGGTCTCTTTTGCCTGTCACCAGCATGACCAGATCATCCACATATTCCTTGAGCTGTTCTGCCTGGGCATTCATCTCTTCGGATGCAGAGGCGGATTCTTCGGCATTGGCGGCATTCTGCTGCACCACCTTGTCCATTTCCGTGATGGCAATATTCACCTGGTCGATACCGCTGGACTGTTCTTTGGATGCCGCGGAAATTTCTGCAATCAGATCCCCCACCTTGGCGGAGCTGTCCGCTACCTGGCCGAATGCTTCGTTGGTGGTGGAAACCAGTT
>JAABSS010000287.1 GCA_011390235.1 Desulfotignum sp. | reverse complement strand
GATACAACCTGCTGTTCTGCCCTGTCCAGGGTGTTCAAAGATGCAAAATCCCGGGCACGCAGGTTTTTTACCCGGTCCAGCTCTTTTTGGGCAAGGTCCAGGGCAGCCTGGTACAGGTCTTTGTCTTTTTCCAGGTTTTTTATCTCCTGTTCCAGGCTGCGGATATCTGCTTGTGCCTGGCTGATCCGTACCTGTGCCGCCTGAAGATCCAGGCGGAACGGTTCCGGATCAATCCCCACCAGCAGGTCGTTTTTTTCAAACTCCCCCCCGGCCGCAAAACCGGGATGCAGGGTATCGATGCGGCCGGGCACCTCCGGGGATATTCTCACCTGCCTGCGGGGTGCCACCGTGCCAAAGGCGGTCACGGTCATCACTTTGGATTCAGGGGCCAGGGCCATCACCCGGACCATGGGCATTGGGGTCTGCTTTGGTTTCTTCTCAGGCAGAGTCCGGCTCTCATAGAGCCAGAAGGCACCGGCCCAGGCAACCGCCAGCACCAAGGCCACCCGCACCAGCCTGAACAGGAAAACAGCTGCCGTTTTTATCCTTGAACCGGGAAGCATACTGTTTTATCCCTTACCGGAAAAAACGCAGATATCAAACAATGGACACTTTTTACACAAGGGCTTTCTGGCATCGCAGATTTCCCTTCCAAAATAAATGAACTGTAAAGACAGATCACTCCAGGTGGATTCGGGGATAATTTTCATGAGATCAAATTCCACCTTCACGGGATCACGGCTTTTTGTCAGACCCAGCCGGCCGGATATACGCAGCACATGGGTGTCCACCACAATGGCAGGAAGGCCGAAGGCAGCGGACCTCACCACATTGGCGGTTTTTCTTCCCACCCCGGGCAGTTTCACCAGAAGATCCAGGTCATGGGGCACCTGGCCGTTATGGCGCTCCAGCAGGGCCCGGGCACAGGCTTTGATATTTTTGGCTTTGTTGTTGTAAAATCCTGTGGAATAGATCAGCTTTTTGATGTCTGTGAGGGAGGCTTCGGCCAATGCAGCAGGATCCGGGAACCGGGCAAAAAGCGTTTGTGTAACCAGATTGACCTGCCGGTCGGTGCACTGGGCTGACAAAATGGTGGCTGTCAGCAGCTGAAACGGGGTCTTGTGCATAAGCTGGGTCTTGACATCCGGATACCGCTCTTTTAATGTCTGGAGCAAAAATATAATATTGGCCTTGTTCATGAAAGAACTTTATATATGACACAAAAAAAAAGTACAAGCCCTGTCAGGGCATTGGGGTTGTGTTCCGGCGGGCTGGACAGCATGCTGGCGGGACTGGTGCTCAAAAACCAGGGCATTGATGTAACATGGATCAGTTTCGAGACCCCGTTTTTTTCCGCTGACAAGGCAAAAAAAGCATCGGAACACTGCAACATCCCCCTTGTAACCCAGGATATCACCACAACATACATGCAGATGATGTCCGCTCCCAAAGCCGGGTTCGGCAAGAACATGAACCCCTGCATGGACTGCCATGCCCTGATGTTTGAAAAAGCGGGGCATATCATGAACCAACAGGGGTTTGATTTTTTGTTCAGCGGAGAGGTGGTGGGCCAGCGGCCCAAATCCCAGACAAAAAACGCCCTCCAGTATGTGGAGAAAAACAGCTTTTTTAAGGGCGCTATCCTCAGGCCCTTAAGCGCCTTGTGCCTGCCGGAAACCCGTATGGAAAAATCCGGTCTGGTGGACAGAACCAGACTTTTGGGTATCAACGGCCGGTCCAGAAAAGACCAGATGGCTCTGGCAAAAAAATTGGGGATTACCGAATATCCTGCCCCTGCAGGAGGCTGCCTGCTCACGGACAAACAGTTTTCCATCAGGCTCAGGGACCTACTTTTTATCCAGCAGACCCAGGAGGTGCGCCACCTGCATCTGCTCAAATACGGCCGGCATTTTCGGCTCACAGATGACTGCAAACTGGTGATAGGTCGGTCCATGCATGACAACCAGCAGATACTGGCCTGGTATGATCCTGCAGTTGATGCCCGCCTCGACCATACATATCTGCCCGGTCCTGTCACCCTTCTCACCGGCAGGTTTGACAAAGCACACATCCAGACAGCAGCAGCCATGACCGCTGCCTATACCAAGGCAGTACCCGGTGAAAACACCCGCATCCGTGTAACAGCACAAGGGGGGCAGACACAGGTTACAGTCACCACCCCTGCTGTTTCAGATTTCCAGTCACTGAAAATCTGACCGGCAGCATAGGGGGGACTGGACAGGTGATCAATAATAGATCATTTTTTCCCAGAACTCTTTTTCATCCTTGTCCCAGTCCTTGCCGAACTTTTTTTCACAAAAGGAGGCCAGGCGTTTGTACCAGCTGGTCCAGGGATTTGTTCCCTCTTTTTTTGCCTTGAGCACATCCAGCAGAAAGGTTTCTATATTGATCATTTCCTCTTTGGGGATATAGGAACACGCACCCCCGAGGTAGGATTTTTTTATATTCTCCGGACTTAAGGCATGGGCCGTGAGCATCACGGTCACAATATCTTTTTTATTGGCGGTTTCCAGCAACTGGTATCCATCCACCCCCATAATATCGAGTACCGCAATATCAAATTCCTGCTCATGTAAAAGCCTGTCAGCTTCTTCAAAGGATTGGGCCCGTATCACATTACACATATCCAGCAGTTCTTCCAGAGAGTCCAGCACATCCGGTTCATCATCAACAATGAGAATTTTTTTGTTTTCCAAGCTGATATCATTCATGATCTTTTCCATTCACATTTACGGGTTGGGTGTATTTTCCCAGGATGCAGTCTTCATGTCAATCCTAATAACGACCATACCCTGGCGGGCACAACAAATCATGAAAGCTGTTAGCTGTTAGCTGGGTACTGATGGCTGATGGCTGACGGCTTTCAAAAAATTGAATATAAGGATCTTTCAGCGGTTTTCAATGGTTTTGGCACCTGCTTTGTCTGGCACGCTGCTCTGGCACGCTGCTCTGGCGCGCAGCTGACCGCAGGCGGCCAGAATGTCAGCCCCTTTGCTTTTCCTGAGAATTGCAGTCATATTCCTGTCCAGCAGGGTCTGTAGAAATGCCTGTACTGTTTGCGGATCAGGCGGCTCCAGATCGCAGTCCGGGTGCGGGTTGAATGCAATGAGATTGACCTTGGCACGAACCGGGGCAAGCAGCCGGACCAGGTGTCTGGCATGTCCGGGGGAATCATTGACCCCTTTGATCAAAATATATTCAAAGGTGATCTTGTTTCTGGGCTTCATGGTAAAATCCTCACAGGCTGCCAGCAGTTTTTCCAGAGGATAGGTATTGTTTACCGGCATGAGCCGGGATCTGGTCCGGTTGTCCGTGGCATTGAGGGATACTGCCAGGTTGACGGAAGAGGTCTTCCCCAGGGCCAGGATTCCCGGTACAAGGCCGCACGTGGATACCGTGACCCGTCTGGCGGCAAATTTCATGCCGAAATCGGTGTCCGTGATAATTGCCAGGGCCTGGATCAGATTGTCATAATTGGCCAGAGGTTCCCCCATGCCCATGAACACGATATTGGACAATTTCAATGGATCAATGTGGTTCTGGCACAAAAAAATCCGCACCTCCCGGATCTGGGCAACAATTTCACCCACACTGAGGTTTCTGACCAATCCGCCTTTTGCGGTAAGGCAGAACCGGCAGTTCATGGCACACCCCACCTGGGAGGAAACACACAGGGTAAAATGGTCTTTTTCCGGAATAAGCACTGATTCAATGCAGGAACCGTCTTGCAGTCTGAACAGATATTTTGTGGTGGTATCGGCTGACACCTGTTTGTCTTCCAGGGTCAGACAGTCAAAATAAAAATGGCTGGAAAGCAACGTGCGCAGATCTTTGCCAAGATCGGTCATCTGTTCAAAATCTTTTGCCAGCTTCAAATAAAGCCACTTGAATACCTGGCCGGAACGAAAGGAACGGATACCGTTTTTTTCAAGCCACAAAGAAAGGTCTTCTCTGGTATAATTTAAAATATTTTCCATGGATTTTTGCCTGCTCACAAATATATTATTTCCTTGACTTATCACGGGTTCTGGTCTAAATTCAATGATTTGATTTGAAATTTTGAGGGTGGTCTTTTTATGTTTGAAAGTTTGAGTGACAGGCTTGATTCGGTCTTTAAAAAATTAAAAGGTCATGGCACTCTGAATGAAAAAAACATTGAAGATGGTCTCAAACAGGTGAGAATGGCACTTCTTGAGGCTGATGTCAATTATAAGGTTGCAAAAAATGTCATTTCAGATATAAAGAGCCGGGCACTGGGCCAGGAAGTCATGCAGAGCCTGACCCCGGGTCAGCAGGTCATCAAGATCGTGTATGACGCGTTCACCCGGATGATGGGCTCTGAGCACCAGGACCTTGATTTGAAGACCGGCACCATGGGATCCATCATGCTGGTGGGGCTGCAGGGCTCCGGTAAAACCACCACCGCCGGGAAACTGGGCCGTTACCTGCGCAAACAGGGAAGAAAGCCGTTTCTGGTACCGGTGGATGTATACCGGCCGGCTGCCATTGATCAATTGAAAAAAATCGGCATTCAACTGGATCTGCCGGTCTTTGATACCGCAGCTGACATGAAACCCCTTGATATCTGCCAGAATGCGCAACTGGCAGCACGGGAACAAGGCTGCGACACCCTGTTGTATGACACTGCCGGACGTCTGCACATGGATGACACCCTGATGGCGGAGCTGGAAACCCTGAAAAAAGGCGTGAACCCGTCAGAGATACTTCTGGTGGCAGATGCCATGACCGGCCAGGATGCCGTCAATATTGCCGGATCATTTGACCAGCGCCTGAGCCTGACCGGGGTTATCCTGACCAAAATGGACGGGGATGCCAGAGGCGGTGCTGCCCTGTCCATCAAGGCAGTGACAGGCAAGCCGTTGAAATTTATCGGTGTGGGGGAAAAATCCACTGACCTGGAAGCATTTCATCCGGAGCGGATGGCATCCAAAATTCTGGGCATGGGAGACACCATCTCCTTTATTGAACGGGCCCAGGATGCAGTGGATGAAAAAGAAGCCAAATCCCTTGAAAAAAAGCTGCGGCAGAACGCGTTTACTTTGGAGGATTTCAAGAACCAGATGAAAACCGTCCGGAAAATGGGGTCTGTCAAGGATCTTTTGGGCATGCTGCCGGGAATGAGCAAAAAGCAGCTCAAGGGGTTGGATATCAATGAAAAAGAATTTGTTAAAATCGAGGCAATCATCAATTCCATGACCCCGGAAGAAAGAGAGAAAGCTGCTATTATAAAAGCCTCCCGGAAAAAAAGAATTGCCCTTGGCAGCGGGACAAGTGTCCAGGATGTCAACAAGCTGTTGAAAAGCTATACCCAGTCCATGAAAATGATCAAGAAGTTTAATAAAGGCGGCATGCGTTCATTAAAAGGCATGCTGCCGTTTTAAGGAGAAAATAAAATATGTCCGTAAGAATCAGATTGACCCGTAAAGGCACCAAAAAGAAACCCTTTTACAGAATTGTGGCAGCCGACATTGAAGCCCCCAGGGACGGCAAATTTTTAGAAGCCCTGGGCACCTATGACCCTATGACCGAGCCGGCTGCCGTAGTGTTGAAGCAGGACAGGATCGCATACTGGCTGGAACAGGGAGCCAAACCTTCCACCACGGTGCAAAGTATTTTAAAAAAACAGGCTGCCGCGCCGGAACAAGCCGTATCCGCCTGAACCTGAAAGTTGTGACATACCTGGTATTCTCACCCCGCATTACTGCAAGGAGAAGAACACATGAAAGAGCTGATAGAATACATTGCCAAGGCATTGGTGGACAATCCTGAAGAGGTTCATGTATCGGAAGTGGTCGGAGATCAGACATCTGTTCTGGAACTGAAAGTGGCAAAAGAGGATCTGGGTAAGGTGATAGGCAAACAGGGCAGGTCAGCCCGGGCCATGAGAACCATTTTAAGCGCAGCTTCCACCAAGCTGAAAAAAAGAACGGTTCTGGAGATCATTGAGTAAACCGGCTTCATCAGACACAGGCCCGAATGATCTGCCAAAACCCGATGACCTGCTGGTCATGGGAAAGATAACCGGTGCCCATGGACTGGACGGCAAACTCAAGGTGTGGTCTTTTGCGGAATCTCTGGATGTTTTTATTCCCGGAAACCGCTTGTTTATAAGAACAGAAAATACAGATGCCGTTATACCCTATGTCATAGAAAAATGCAGTGACCGGAAAAAAGGCCTGTTAATGCGCCTGTCAGGTGTGAACAGCCGGGATTTGGCAGATGACCTGGTTGGCAAAGAGGTGTTAATTCCCCGGCAGCAGCTGCCGGAACCCGAAGAAGATGCCTGGTACTGGCAGGATTTATTCGGCCTGAAAGTTATTGACAAAAACCGCGGAGATCTGGGGATTATTGAGACCATAATTCCCACCGGTGCACATGATGTGCTGGTGATCAAAAAACGGGGCAAAGAAGTTCTGATTCCCATGCACCGGCAGTTTGTGACACAAGTGGACCTTGAAAACAAAACCGTCACAACCTGTCTGCCACAAGGATATGAATAAGTTTTGTCATGGAGTTTTTTGTATTAACCCTTTTTCCGGAGCTGGTGCAGGCGTTTTTTGACCACGGCATGATCAGCCGGGCCATCAAACAGGGGCTTGTTTCAGGCCGGACCATACAAATCCGAAACTTTGCCCGGGACCGGCACCACACCGTGGATGACAGGCCCTATGGCGGGGGCAGCGGTATGGTGATGAAGCCCGAACCCCTGGCAGCAGCCATCGAACAGGCAAAGGCGGAATCCCCCCATGCCAGGGTGGTATTGATGACCCCCCAGGGAGAATCCCTTCACCAGCAGATGGCACTGGATCTGGCCCGCAGTGAAACCGCACTGATTTTTGTATGCGGCCGGTATGAAGGCATTGACGAGCGGGTTATCACCCGGCTGGTGGACACGGAAATTTCTGTGGGCGACTATGTCATGACCGGCGGAGAACTGGCCAGCATGGTTGTCATGGATGCGGTTTCCCGGTTGATACCCGGGGTGCTGGGAAGCAGTGCATCGTTTCAATCCGATTCCTTTATGGATGACCGGCTGGAATATGCCCAGTATACCAGACCGGAAAACTTTATGGGAGATACAGTGCCGGAGGTGCTTTTATCAGGGGACCATGGAAAAATTGCCCAATGGCGGACCCGGTCCTCTCTGGAACGTACCTTTATAAAGCGGCCGGACCTGTTTGAAAAAAACAGCCCCAGCCCGCAGGAAAAGATAATACTGCAGCAGTGGTACAAACATCTGGAAGCACTGATCCATGGATAACCTGTACATGGCCCTGGTCCATTTTCCCGTGGTGAACAGAAAAAATGAACCCATTGGTTCTGCCTTGACCACTATTGATTTACATGATATTGCCAGGGCATCCATGACGTTTGGTGTCAAAGGATTTTATGTGGTCACCCCGTACGAGGACCAGGCAGATCTGGCAGACCAGGTCATCCGCCACTGGACCCATGGCGAAGGCGGCCGCCTGAACCCGTCCAGAAAACAGGCCCTGGAACTGGTCCGGGTGGTACAGACATTTGAAGCAGCAGTACAGCAGATCCAAAAAGAAAGGAACCAGCCGGTGGTCACCATTGCCACCAGCGCAAAAAAACACAAAAACAGTATCTCCACCCGGATATTGAAACAAAAGCTTGGCAGCAATGCTTCCCATGTACTGGTGTTCGGCACTGCATGGGGACTGGCACAAGAACTGATGGACAATTGTGACCTGCAGCTGGACCCTATTACAGGCACAGGAGAATATAACCATTTGTCTGTCCGGTCTGCTGCATCCATATATTTAGACAGACTGACAAATGGCTGAGATCCAGCCATACAGAGAAGGAAACCAGGAGGAAACATGACAAATGTAATTGAAAAATTGGAAAAAGAACAGATGCGCCTTGATATCCCGAGATTTGATTCAGGGGACACCGTAAAGGTGCATGTCAAGATCAGGGAAGGTGAAAAAGAACGTATCCAGGTCTTCCAGGGAGTTGTCATCAAAAAGACCAGAGGATTTGCCGGGGCCCGGTTCACTGTGAGAAAAATTTCCGGTGGCGTGGGTGTGGAAAGAATTTTTCCCCTCTACTCCCCTATCATTGATAAAGTTGAAATCGTGACCAAGGGCCGGGTACGCAGATCAAAACTCTATTATCTGCGCAACCTGCGTGGAAAAGCGGCCAGGATCAAAGAAAAACGCTTTGCTTAGCCTTGGTCCCATGTGGCAGATCGAAAAAAAGATCCGTCAAAAAGGATATGCACAGATTGCAGGCATTGACGAGGCCGGCAGGGGACCCCTTGCCGGCCCTGTTGTGTCTGCAGCCGTGATACTGCCGCATGATTTCAGCTGTCCCGGCATTACCGACTCAAAAAGACTGTCTGAAAAAAAACGCCAGCTTTTTTTCCCTATAATCATGCAGCAAGCTGTGGCCGTGGGGGTGGGCATCTGCGATCACCAAGAAATTGATACCGCCAATATCCTTGTTGCAGCACTTTTGTCCATGAAACGGGCGGTGCATAACCTGGATATCACCCCTGATTTTTTACTGGTGGACGGAAACTTCCCCATTTCCATGGATATTTCACAACAGGCAGTCATAAAAGGGGATACAAAAAGTATTTCCATTGCCGCAGCTTCCATTATTGCCAAGGTAACCCGGGACCGAATCATGACAACCCTGCACCAGACATATCCCCTTTACAATTTTATCCGGCACAAAGGCTACCCCACGGTGTTTCACATAAAAGCCATTCTTGATCACGGCCCCTGCCCGGTTCACAGAAAGACCTTCAAAGGCGTGCGCCATCCATGACAAGGTACTGCAAAGACCTGGGCCGGTCCGGAGAGCAACTGGCTGCACAGCACCTGGCAGCATCCGGATATATTATTGTTGAAACCAATTTTACCACCCGGTTTGCGGAAATAGATATCATTGCCGCCCTTGACGACTGCCTGGTGTTTGTGGAGGTAAAAACCCGCACCAGTGCAAAAAAGGGTCTGCCCAGAGAAGCGGTCACTGCACCCAAGCAGAAAAAGATCATTCTGGCAGCAAGGCAGTATATAAAAACCCGGGCCCTGGATGGACAAAAGCGTATCCGGTTTGATGTGATGGAAATTTTTTTTACAGATGACACCTGCCATATCAACCATATCCCCCATGCCTTCTATTCAGAATAATACCCTGCCGTATTGCGGCACCCTCTATATTGTTGCCACCCCTCTGGGAAATCTGGAGGATATCACCTTCCGGGCAGTGCGGATTTTAAAAGAGGTGGCCCTTATTGCAGCAGAAGATACGCGCCATTCCAGAAAACTGTTGTCCCATTACAACATTTTCACCGATCTTATCTCCTGCCATGAACACAATGAGATTCCCAGGGCGGCAAAACTGATTCCCATCCTGCAGCAGGGCAAAGATGCGGCCCTGATAACGGATGCAGGCACGCCCTGTATTTCTGATCCCGGCTATCGTCTGGTCACAGCAGTGCTGGAAAAAGGTATCCGAGTGGTTCCCATACCCGGATGCTGCGCGATTATTGCAGGATTGAGTGCAGCAGGAATGCCAACCGACCGGTTTTTGTTTGCAGGGTTTTTGCCCAGAAAACAGCAGCAGCGGATCCGTGCCGTCAAAAGCCTTGCATCCGGACAGGCCACCCTTGTCTTTTATGAATCCCCCAAAAGGATCAGGCTTCTGCTGGATCTGCTCATGGCGGAACTGGGTGACCGCCAGGCCTGTCTGGCCCGGGAAATCACCAAACTGCATGAAGAATTTATCAGGGGCACCCTTTCTTATATTGCAGCCTGTCTTGATGCAAAAGGCATTGCCAAAGGGGAATGCACCCTGTTTGTGGCAGGTGCGTCTGAAGTGAAAGAACTGTCTTTGGAAGATCTGGAAGCGGTTATCCAGGATCGCCTGGCACAGGGTTCTGTTCCCACGGCACTGTTGGCAAAAGAAATTTCCTTTCAATACAAAGTTTCCAGAAAACTGGTCTATGATACCATCCTCCGCCTCAAATCCTGTTGAAATTTGGTTCAAACTTAGCGGCAACCCCTTGATTGTTTTTGCCAAAAAGTTTATGTAACCGTTCATTTATTGGCATATGGTTAAAAATTGATATACCATATATTATTGATCAAACGCATATTGAAATGAGACGCATATGAGCCTTGAACTCTGTTATGTCATTATCGGTATTTTGCTGCTGTTTGCCTTTTTTGATCTTATGATCGGGGTGAGCAATGATGCGGTGAATTTTTTAAATTCATCCATCGGATCAAAAGCCGCTCCTTTTGTTGTTATCATGGTGGTTGCCAGCCTGGGGATTCTGGCAGGGGTAACCTTTTCCGGGGGCATGATGGAGGTGGCCCGCAAAGGCATCTTTCATCCCCAGTTTTTCACCATGCCGGAGCTGCTGCTGATTTTTCTGGCAGTCATGATCACCGATATCCTGCTGCTGGACCTGTTCAACACCTATGGACTGCCTACCTCCACCACGGTTTCCATTGTTTTTGAACTGCTGGGGGCGGCTGTGGCCATGTCCCTGATTAAAATCATGCAGTCCCCTGATAGTATGGCCTTATGGGATTATATCAATACAGCCAAAGCCATGGCCATTGTGGGGGGGATACTTTTGTCCATTGTGGTCTCCTTTTTTTCAGGGGCTGTGGTGCAGTTTTTCTCAAGACTGATCTTCACCTTTGATTACCAAAAGCGGCTCGCACGCTACGGCGCCTTATGGGGCGGGGTGGCCATGACTGCCATCACTTTTTTTATCCTCATCAAAGGGGCCAAGGGTGCCACTTTCATGGATGAAAAAACACTGGCATGGATCGCCCTTCATACCTTTACCATATTAACGGGCATATTTGTCATTTCCGCCATCCTTTTGCAGTTTTTGATTTCAGTTTTCAAGGTCAATATCCTCAAACCCATCGTCCTGGTGGGCACCTTCGCCCTGGCCATGGCCTTTGCCGCCAATGACCTGGTCAATTTCATCGGTGTACCCCTGGCCGGTCTCAAGGCATTTACAACCGCTCTTGCATCCACAGATCCCATGAACATTTCCATGGGGGCTTTGAGCAAGGCAGTCCAGACACAGACATTTCTTTTGCTTCTGGCCGGATCCATCATGGTCGTCACCCTGTGGGTATCCAAAAAAGCCAGAACAGTGACAGAAACAGAGATCAGCCTGGGAAAACAAGATGAAGGCCCGGAACGGTTTGAATCCATCTGGCTGTCCAGAAAAATCGTGAGTGTTTTTTACCACTTTTTCAGTTCGATGCGCACGGTTGTGCCAGAGCCTGTGCGCCGGCATGTTGCCGCCAGGATCACCCCTACCACAGCACACCATGCCGGTTCAGCCGGTGAAAAACCCTCTTTTGATCTGATCCGGGCATCTGTCAACCTCATGGTGGCCAGTGCGGTGGTCTCCTTTGCCACCTCACTGAAACTGCCGCTGTCCACCACCTATGTCACCTTTATGGTGGCCATGGGATCTTCTTTTTCCGATCAGGCCTGGGGAAGAGAAAGTGCGGTTTTCCGCATCACCGGGGTGCTGGCCGTGGTGGGGGGCTGGTTCATGACCGCCTTTATCGCTTTTATGGTGGCCTTTGTTTTTGCCAATATTCTTTTTTATTTCAATGCATTCGGCATAGCAGGTCTTTTGGTATTTGCCGGAGTCATGATCTGGAAAAACAAGAAAAAACATGATGTCCAGTCAAAAGACAAGGAAGAAATAAATATCTTCCAGTTTGAAAAAGTAGAAGATTTTCAAGCTGCCGTCTCAGACACTTTTGATCACCTGGCCCTGCAGCTCAAGGGGATCAGAGAA
>JAABSS010000274.1 GCA_011390235.1 Desulfotignum sp. | reverse complement strand
ATAAATAAAGGATACTATTTTTGCATAACCAGTCTCCATTGTGCATCACTGCCTTTTATGATACCCGTCCGGGACATGTAAAACAGACCCGGGGCCTGATCCAGGCGTTGGAGGAATTCACCCCGGTCCAGGTGCAGGAGGTGTTTTTGCCTGATTACACGGCATGGCGCATTGTTCGGGACTGGGCAAGGTTCATCACCATTCTGCCCGGCAAAAAACAAGGCGGTCCGCCGGAACCGGCGCTGATTTTAGGCACAGGCACCCATACCCATATACCCATGCTGTTACACCGGCACAGAAAAAACGGCACCGCCGTTACCTGCATGACCCCTGGATGGCCCTTGACAAAATTTATGGATCTGTGCTTTATCCCGGAACATGATGCACCCAAAGCAGACAACCATATCGTCGCCACCCTGGGGCCGCCCAATACCGCCGTCAACCGCCACACCCATGATCCGCTACAGGGCCTGATCGTTCTGGGGGGAAAAGACCGCAAAACCCACCACTGGGATAATGACAAAATCATGGACCAGGTGCGCAAAATAATCGAAAAACAGCCCCATATGTTCTGGACCCTGTCGACCTCGCCACGAACGCCTTCTGAAATGGTCCCGATGCTGGTGGATTTGACCAGACATGTTTCCGGAACAACCGTTGTTCCTTTTGAAGATACCGACCCCGGCTGGATTGAAACCCAGTATGCCAAAGCATCTGCCGTCTGGGTGAGTGCGGACTCCGTTTCCATGGTATATGAGGCCCTGACTGCCGGGTGCCGGGTGGGGATTTTGTCTGTGGACTGGAAAAAAAAGGGGCGCCGCCTGGCCCGGGGCATCGATATCCTGGCACAAAAGAAAAAAATCATATATTTTGAGACGTTCATGAAACATACAGCATATCCCGCGCATTCCCAATTGAATGAAGCCCGGCGGTGTGCCAGGGAGATGTTGAAACGATGGTGGCCCAACCGCTTACAATAGTTCAGATGCTTCCGGAACTGATAACCGGCGGGGTGGAAAGAGGCACCCTTGAAATCGGGGCGTTTCTGGTTAAAAACGGCCACCGGTCCATTGTGGTTTCCAACGGCGGCCCCATGGTGGACGCGCTTGTGAAAACCGGCACCGAGCATATTACCCTGCCTGTGGGCGAAAAAAACCCCAGGGCGCTGGGGTGTATCCCCCGGTTGCGGCAGTTGCTTATCAAGGAAAAGGTGGATATCCTGCACCTGCGTTCCAGGGTGCCGGCATGGGTGGGACTGCTGGCCGCCAGAACCCTCCCTTACACAGCCCGGCCCCGGATTGTCACCACCTTTCACGGGTTTTATTCGGTCAACCCCTACTCCGCGGTCATGACAAAGGGGGAACGGGTGATTGCGGTGTCGCAGCTGATTTCGGATCATATCCAAGACCGTTACGGGGTGGGCGGTGATCATGTGAAAGTGATTCATCGGGGTTTTGATGCATCATGCTTTGATCCTTTGCTGGTAGACAACCACCAGGTGGCTGATCTCAGGAAAAAATGGGGAATTGATAAAACCAGGGGACCGGTTCTGATGCTTCCCGGCCGGTTCACTGAATTAAAAGGCCACAGACTGTTTTTGTCTGCCCTTGAAAAAATCAAACACCTTTCATGGACAGCCGTGCTGGTGGGAGATGAACGTGAAAATCCGGACTATGCCGCGCAATTAAAAAACGAAACAACGCAAAAAGGCCTTGAAGGCCGCATTTTTTTTGCGGGCCTTTGTGATAACATGCCTGCTGCATTCATGCTGTGCGATGTCACCATCAGTGCGTCAATCCACCCTGAGTCATTCGGCAGGGTGGGGGTGGAATCCCAGGCAATGGGGGTGCCTGTGGTGGCAACGGCCCATGGCGGAAGCCTTGAAACCATCATTCCCGATAAAACGGGCTGGCTTTTTCCCCCGGCGGACATAGACGGATTTGCCCGGGCACTGGCCGATGCCGTGCAGGATGAAACCAAAAGAAAGGCCATGGGACACAGGGCAAAGGCATGGGTGACCACTCATTTTACCACGGCCCGCATGTGTGAAAAAACCCTCGCACTGTATGAAGAATTGACGGCAAAACCCCCTGCCGGTAATGATAAAAAAACACAGGGGGCCGCTGTTTGACGGGTCTGTCATACAACAAATCGACTAATCGTATATGGAATTTTTTATGCCACGTGTAAAAGCTGAGACAACCATGACCTGGGGCAGATATCTGGACAACACGATGTTGTTTCTTGGTGCTGCCGTGCCCGTGGGCATTGTAATCGGAAATGCCGGGTTTGAAGCCATGATCGCCCTGACAGGGTTGGCCTGGATGGTGAGGGCCGTTATTCTGCGGGAAAATCCGTTTTCGCGCATTGCTGCAAATCCCGCGTTTCTGGCATGGACTGCATGGTTTTTGTGCATTGTTGCCAGCCTTGCCATTAACGGGGCCGGAAGTAAAGGCGCAGGGCATGATATCGTCTTTATCCGGTTTTTACTTTTTGTCTGCGCCCTGCTGGACCTTTCAACCAGAAGATCGATCGGCGGATATTTTGTCTGGGGACTGGCCGCAGGGGTATTGTTTGCCGGTGTGAATATCATCATGGTCTATGGGGTGGGATTTGATCTGTTTGGCCGGTCCCTTGAGCGGTATACCCTTAAATTGAAGGAATCTGCGCGGTTTGCCGGTATATGCGCCATGGCTGCCCCTTTTTTTCTTGCCTGGGCGCTTACGGCCCGGACTGAAAAAACAAGCGTCCGGATGCCATTGTTTGCCATAGGAGCGGTGGCTTTGGTCATCCTGGTTCAGACAACCATCAGAACTGCCATTATCGCCTCTTTTTTCGGGATCATCTTTGCGGTTTTCATTTCCAGGTACAAAAAAATGGGATGGGCTGAAAAAATGGCACTGCCGGTTCTGCTTGCGGCCGGTATCTGGATCACGGTTCAATATGTTGAAGGGTGGAATTTGCGGACAGTTTATGACCGTATTGCCATATGGCGGATATCTGTGGCCATGTGGCAGGACCATTTTTTTCTGGGGGTCGGGGTGTCCGCTTATATGGATATATTTGCGGATTTTGCTGGATCAGGGGCGGTTGCGCCCTATGTGGCACCCACGGGACAGGTGTTTGATATCCAAAAAGCCTACCATGCCCATAACCTGTTTTTGATGCTGCTGTCATGTACCGGTATTCTGGGTCTTGTAT
>JAABSS010000273.1 GCA_011390235.1 Desulfotignum sp. | reverse complement strand
CCAGTTTGTTGCCCTGTATGAGGGCCGGAAAGTCGACATTCTGGGCAGTGTTGCCTTTCCCCTCACAGGCGCGGTGATTACCGGACCAGGAGAGGTGATAGACTTTTTCAGAGGAGCGGAAGCCTCTGCTGACGGGGCCACCATTATCGGGCTGCCCAGCAGGGATGAAAACGGCAAGCCCAATATTCTGATCAGTCTTCAGAAATATGCCAACCAGCTGCGCCTGAGGGAGTCGGTGCATATGATCGCCACTGAATACGGGGTGGCCAATCTCAAGTGGCGCAGCCTGCGGGAACGGTCCCAGGCCCTCATTGACATCGCCCATCCCGATGACCGCCAGTTTTTGATCACCCAGGCCAGAGAGCGCAAAATTATCTATCCCAACCAGATTTTTCTGTCTGAATCCGTGCATCACTATCCGGCACATATAGAAGAAACCCGCACCTTCAAAGGCGGGGTCAAAATCCGGTTCCGGGCAATGAAACCCTCGGATGAAGAAGGCATGCGCCGCTTTTTTTACCGCTGCTCCAGGGAGATGATTTTCTACCGGTTTTTTTATTCCATTAAAACCATGGACCACGACAAGATGCAGACCTATGTGAACCTGGATTACCAGAAGGAATTTTCCATTGTGGGACTTGTGGTGGAAGAGGGGAACCAGAAAATCATTGCAGAGGCCCGTATGGTAAGAGATGAACGCACCTATTTCGGTGAGGTGGCATTTCTGATTGATGAACGGTTTCAAAGTATGGGCATCGGGTCATATCTGCTGTCCCGCCTGATCGAGCAGGCAAAGGAAAAAGGGTTCAAAGGACTGACAGCCGAGGTGCTTTCTGACAACCAGGCCATGATCAAGGTGTTTGAAAAATCGGGTCTGCCTTTGGAAGCCAGCCTGGAAAACGGCATTTATCGGCTGCAGCTCAGTTTTGCTGACTGATCTTAATCCACTCCTGTGTACGCCGAAAAAACATGGGCATGGGCCTGAGAAATTTTTTATCTCAATATTTTTTTTCATGTGCCGATAGATATCCTCATATTGCTGTAAAAATCTGTGTCCAAGGAGAATACCCATGACATCCATAGCCGATTTCCTGCCGGCAGGCCCGGCGGCACCCGGATTCAAAAACAACCCCCATACAGGTGTGGTGCACCAGGAGAAGTTTTTGCATATGCTTGAAAAACTGGAAACCGGGGTTACCATCCAGACCAGAGAAGGGGATGTGGTTACATTGTCTGCAGGATCTTCTGCTGCGTTTACCTCTTCCGAATACAACAGCCAGGGGATTATCCAGGCGGAAAACGGTACAAGCCGGGCCGGTTATCATCAGCGCACCGTTTCTTTGCATACCAGTGAATCGTTTTCCTTTGGTGTCCAGGGAGACCTCAATGAACAGGAACTGGCAGATATAGATGCCATCATCCAGGGAATTGACGGTATTATCGGTCAGATGGCAACAGGAAATATGGATGAGGCCTTTTCCCTGGCCAGAGACATGGGTGGATTTGATTCCATCTCCATGTATGCCGCTGATATTTCCCTGGAACAAAGGGTTACATATCAGCAAAACACCTTATCCAGTGTCAGTTCCGGCATGCCTGGCCGTGCCGAATCAGCACACCGTGCAAAACCTGGGTCAGTGAACAGTCCGGCATCCTTTGCAGACAAGATGGCCCGGTTCCTGGAAAAACAGCAGGACATGCTGGTGGGAAAATCCGCTCCCGGTCTGGATGCCCTGTTCCGGCATCACCAGAAAAATCTGCCGGAAAAACAACACCCGGAAGGTGCATTGTCTCTGGCCCTGGAAAGTGCCAGAAAACAGATGGATCAGCTGATCAAAGAAATGATGAAAGACAGTTTCGGCAGGAGACTGGACCACACAGCCTGACGTAATTTCCCAGCACTGCAGGTTAGAGCATGGCGCTTTATTTATCCTTGTTCTTTTTTTAACACAGCCTCGATCAGGCCGATACTGCCGGATGCAAAATTTTTCGCCATGGTAAAAGGAAAATCTCCGGCATTGGGACCAAATACCAGGTGAGGTCCTAAAGGGCGGGGTGTGTCAGCATTATTCCGGGCAAATTCTTTGACCTTCCGCCAGTACCTGGTGCCCGTCTCTGTGGCATCAACAAATGTTTCCAGCCTGAATCCATTGCAGACAAACGCTTGTATCAGACTGTCTTTGGATACCAGAAAAGAGATGTCTGCAGTGGCTGCCCAGGGTACGGGCAGAGCCAGATCCTGTCTGTCGCCTTGTACAATTTCATGGAGCATGAGAACCCCGCCGGGTTTGAGGACCCGGAAAAATTCCTGCACAGCAGCGTGCTTGTCTTTTATGTTCATCAACAGGTGCTGGCATAAAACTGCATCAAAGGTGCTGTTATTCCAGGGCAGATCCAGAATGGAGCCGGAAAGAAAATGGTTCATATGGGACAGACCGGTTCTTTGGGTCAAAATCCGTGCCGCATCAATATAGGAAGCGGACAGGTCGATGCCTGTGACCCTGCAGCCAAAGGTGTGGGCCAACAGCCGGGATGAACCTCCCAGACCGCACCCGGCATCCAGGATGTGATCCTCCGGGTTGATACAGGTTTTTTTTACCAGAGAAAGGGTGGCCTGCGCCCCTCCGGTGTGGAGCTGGTCCACCAGGGCCAGGTCTTTTATGTGAAGTTGTTGTATGTCTTTTCCGGCGGCGGTCAGTCCGGCATCGATTTTTTTTATCAGGTCCTGGACATTGTAATGGTCGCGCACATGGGTTTCCATGGAAATGGCCTTGGTTAAAAAAAGCCCGTCTGTCCCGCAAAGGGTTGCAAAACAGACGGGCTTAGCGGTTTTTTCAGGATGAAAGCGCGGTCAGATCAGCGAAAAAATCCAGGGCTTCAGGATTTTTCAAAGCGTCTTTGTTTTTGACTTCCTTGCCTTCAATCACTTTTTTCACTGCCAGTTCCACTTTTTTCATGTTCAGGGTATAGGGCACATCCGGGCAGGCAATGATTTTGGCCGGCACATGCCGGGGAGAGGCATTGGCCCTTATATCGGCCCGGATCTTTGCTTCCAGTTCATCGGTGAGATCATATCCCGGTGCCAGCTTCACAAACAGAATCACCCGCACATCATTGTTCCAGGACTGGCCCACCACCACGGAATCTTCCAGTTCCGGCATGGCATCCAGGCGGCGGTATATCTCTGCGGTGCCGATGCGGACC
>JAABSS010000272.1 GCA_011390235.1 Desulfotignum sp. | reverse complement strand
GAAAAGGCTTTGGAGGAGGCCATTGCCCTGTTTAAACGCATCAGGACGCAAGATGCCGGCACCCGGCCCAAGGTGGCCATTTTCGGAGATCTCTATGTGAGGGATAATGATATAATGAACCAGAACCTGATTCATTATATCGAAGCAAATGGCGGCGAGGTGATCACCACGCCGTATTATAAATATATCAAAATTATTGCCAATTCCTATTTTAAAAAATGGTTCAAGGAAGGCAAATACCTGAGCCTGATTTCCAACAAAGCCCTCCAGGTTGCCACCCAGGCCATGGAAAAAAAATATTACCCGTATTTTGAACCCATCCTGCAGGAATCGCATTTTATGGTTGAAAACTCCCATGAAAATCTCCTGGAGCAATACGGGCTCCAGCCGGAACATACCGGAGAATCCATGGATAATATCTTAAAAATTCACCATATCATCCAGGAGCATCCGGACCTGGCACTGCTTGTCCAGACCAATCCAGCCTTCTGCTGCCCGGGCCTGGTTACTGAAGCCATGGCTGCCAGACTGGAAGCCAAAACCGGCGTGCCCATTGTCAGTATCACCTATGATGTATCCGGGGGCAATAAAAACAAAGTGATCGTGCCTTTTATCAAATATTTCAGGCGCAAAAGCTATTCCCACAGCAGAAAACTTTCTGTCTGACGTTCACCAGGCAGGTAGTCTTTGATGGCAGGGTATTTTTTCACATAATTGTTCTGGAACTCGATTCGCTGGACATTAAAGGCATTGTGGCGGTCCACTGCCCGCCTGTACCGCAGATAGTATTCATCATAATTTTTCTGGCTGGCAGGATCCTTATATTTTGCAATATGGGAAAAATTGGCAGCAGTATAGGTAAGCAGGGCATTAAAATCATCCAGATAGGTTTCAAGGCTTTGTAAATGGCGGATGACCAGGCGATTGGTATAATATTCCCGGACCTGATAAATCCAGTCTAATTCCTTTTTCATGAAATACTCTTTGTAGTCTGTTGTAAATTTCACCAACCGTTCAATGGCATCCTTATTCTGGGCCAGGGTAATGCGCAAAATTTTGATAAATGCGATGGTCTGGTGCAATTTTTTCAGACGCGATTCCACCCTGGACATTTTATCCAGTTTTATCAGACCGGCATCCAGATCATTGGTGGTCTGTTTGAGCGTGTCACACAGCCGGAGCACCTGGCTGGTTATAGGGGGCAGGTGGGCATATTTATTTTTTTCTTTTCCCTGTGCCCAGATATAAAACTCTGCTCCCGCAACCATGGAAAAACTGGACAAAAACACCATGAAAAGAATCATGCCTGCTGTCTTTTTTGATTTGAAAATGACATACGGGGTGGTGACAGGGGCCAGCAAAACCATAACTGCCCACCATTTGGGATTTTTTTTCCGAAAGCAGTCAAGTAACGTCAGTCCGGACAACAAAAAGACATAGGGAAAATAAATATAATACACGATTAGCCGCCTTTATGGGTAATAATTGTATAGCCGTTACCAGAGGATGTAATGGTGACCGCACCATGGGTATCTGTTCTAAAAATCCGGATTCCTTTCTGCCGGTATCGGTCCAGAACATCTGGATGGGGAAACCCGTAACGGTTATTAAATCCGCAGGATATTATTACACTTTCAGGATGAACTTTATCAAGGAAAAATTTGGTGGAAGAGGTTTTGCTGCCGTGGTGAGGGGCCAGCAGAATTCTGGCGCCCGGATGTTGCTGGACAGTGCGGGCCAGAAGTTCTTCTCTTGTTTCCATGATATCTCCTGGAAAAAGCATATAAAACGCTTTGAGTTTCAATTTGAAAACCAGAGAATTGTCATTGAAATCCAGTCCGGGTTGAACAGATTCACATTGGAAAAATTCAAATTGTGTCTGGTCATAGATCATTTTTTTTTGTGTGCAATCCGGAATAAAAACCGGAATTTGTCTGTTTCGGCAGGCTGCCATGATACGTTCATACCCTTTTCGGAAACTTTTGTCTGCATTTTTTACCAGAGATCCAACCTTGAAATTTTCCAGTATAAATACCAGTCCGTTCATGTGGTCTGTGTCAGGGTGGGTGAGGATAACCGCATCCAGAGTCATGATACGCTGCTGCCACAAAAAAGGAGCCACAATATGCCGGCCTGTATCAAAACCGCTTCCTCCTGAAAAGCCGCCTCCGTCCACCAGAATATTTTTTCCTTCAATGGTCTGAATCAGTGCTGCATTTCCCTGGCCCACATCCAGGACGGTGATGGACATGTTTCCAGAAAGCCTTGTTGCTGAAAATTCGCGTATCCCATGCACGCATACAATTGTGATGATGGCGGTGCACACTATTATGACCGGTTTTGTCTTTTTAACAGACAAGAGATAAAAACCTGCTCCCATAACAGCATAAATGGCCACCACATCATATAATGATAAAGAAGGCAGATGGGACCAGGCAAAAGGAATCCCGGTCAGCCAGGCAACAAATGAAAGACAAAAAGAAACCAGTTTTGCCGCCATGGTCAACAACACAGCTGAAACACCGGGGAATACAGGCCAGAAAAGCAGACTCACCAGGCCAAGGGGCAGACATATAAAACCTATGACAGGTACCAGTAACAGGTTTGCCGGAATCTGAACCAAAGAAACCATGTTGAAATACCGGGCAATCAACGGAAATGTTCCAAGCCCGGCCAACACGGTTACAATGCAGATGGACGTCAGAAATTTTGGAATCAGGGGAATATGAAGCCACTGATATCTGGCAACAACACCCAGGCCAAGAATAATGAACAGTACCGCTGAAAAGGACAATTGAAATGAAATGGAAAACAAAGACCCTGGATCTGCCACCAAAATAAGAATACCGGCCCCTGCCAGAATATTGATTGGATGGTTTTGTTTTTCACCCAGAACCGCGACCATAAAAATACTGATCATAATAAACGCCCGCTGGGTGGAAGGTGAAAACCCGCAAAACAACGCATACACGCACAAGGGAACAAGGGTAAGCATGCCGGCAATTTTTCTGGCCCTGGCCGAGATCACCAGACGTGAAAAACCCGACAGCATCCAGTTAAAAAAATTATAAAATATTAATGACAATATTCCCAGATGCAGTCCTGAAATAGCCAGCAGATGGCTTGCCCCTGCCTGTGAAAACGTGTCACGGATCTGTGGGGGCATCTGCTGTTTTTTCCCGGTGACCAGGGCAGCCAGAATATGGGCCGCATCC
>JAABSS010000271.1 GCA_011390235.1 Desulfotignum sp. | reverse complement strand
TTGACATTATTGTATTTTTTTTATAGTATCCAGGGCCTTTGATACACGCAAAAAATTTTTATGTAAGGAAAAAAATATGAATGACCATAAGATATCTGAAATTCCGCCTGAACAGATGGGCCTCAATACCCGGTTCACCTTTCAATGCCACAAAGGGGTAAAATGTTTTACCGACTGCTGCAGGGGAATTGATATCATGCTCACCCCTTATGATATTTTGACCATGCGCCGGAAACTGGATCTGTCATCTGAAGAGTTTCTGGCGGTCTTTACAGAGCCCAGGATACTGGAAAAAGCGGATATGCCGGTGGTGACTTTGAAGCTGCTGGATGACGAACGCAGATCCTGCCCGTTTGTGGAAGACAAGGACGGGTGTGTTATCTATGAAGACCGCCCCACCACCTGCCGGTATTATCCCATCGGCGTGGGGGCCTTGAGTTATTCCGGAGAGCAGGGAGATAAGGATGCGTTCTTTTTCACGGTAAAAGAAGCCCATTGCTTAGGGTTTGAAGAAGACAGGGAATGGACCGTGGCCCAATGGCGCCAGGATCAGGGGATTGACGAGCGGGATGCGGTTAACGAAGGATGGATGGACCTTATGGTCCGGAAAAAATCGTTGCCTCCCAGCATGAAACTGTCTGAAGAAAGCAAAAAGATATTTTTCATGGTCTGCTATAATATTGATAAATTCAGAGATTTTGTCTGTAATTCATCATTTCTGAAGCGGTATGAGATTCCGGCAGACAAGACAGAAGAGATTAAATCCGATGATGTCAAGCTGCTGCAGTTCGGGTTTGAATGGCTGAAATCGGCATTTTTTCATGCCGGCAGGGAGAATTTCCAGGTCAAAAACAGCAAAAAAGAGTGACATATTACTTTCCTGGACCGCCCCTGGTGGTGTCCTGTGCCCGGCCCGAGATCCTCCGGATCTGACGGTCCGTTCACAGGACACCACCAGGGGCTCCGGCCGGGCACCGCAAAGAGTTTCAGATGGATCTTTTTCCTGGCTGTGCAAGACACCATCAGCAGGCTTTTCAGTTCACTGTCGTTTTTTATATTCTTTTAAGATTAGTTTCGGGGCAAACCGGGGGTTGGAGATATACCGGCCCATGTTTTTCATAAAGGTGTCCACCAGAGCGTCAAGCACGGCAACTTTTTCATGGTCCATGATAAAGTTGCGCTCCAGGCGGTATTCATATACGACTTTTTCACCCAGGGTTTGCCGGATCTGTTCATATGTGACACCGGTAAGCGGTTCATGTTTGAACAGGTCCGGTGTTACCTTGATCTCCATGGATGCCCGCATGATGACCACCCAGGCATCTGCGCTGATTTTCCGGGATTGATCAAAAAGCACTATGGTCTGTTCGTTTTCCAGTCTGGTTTCTTTTATGATGGTGTCGGTCATTGCAGGTTTCTGGTTGAATTCAGTGTATTTGGATTTATTCATAGTCGTACCATAGGCCTTCCTGGTGGGCGGGGTTGGAAAGTCTGTCATCAATGTCAATGCCGAAAAATTCCTTGATGGGTGCAAATATTTCCGGGTTGGCTGCCTGGACTTTCTGCATGGCAGCTACCACCATATCCAGCCCCTGCCGGCTCATTTTGCCCAGGGGCTGGCGGCAGGGGCCCGAGGGCATGCCAAGCAGCTGCATCATGGTTTTCAGGGGCAGGGGGTTTCTGGCCCGGCACAGGACCGGTCCAAAAGAAGTTTCTTCGGTGGTGGTGACCACCACCAGGTCCAGCAGGGGTTTCAGCGCTGTCTGAAGCTGCCGGGCCGCCTCGGTTTTGCCCTGGTTGAGGAGAGACACCATCCGGGCCATGGATTTTGGGACGATATTGGACATGACAGATATGGCCCCGCAGGCCAGAATTTCCGGGTCGGTCATGATATCATACACCAGCGCGTCATCACCGGAAAAGATTTGAAAATCCGGGCCGCAGTATTTGCGGGTGCGTTTCATGTTGTCCAGGTTGCCGGTGGCTTCCTTGACACAGGTGATATTGGGGTATGATCCGGACAGAATGGCCAGGTCCTGGGGAAGCATCTGGGCCCCTGTGCGGCCGGGGATGATATAGGGTATGATTTCCAGCTCCGGGTACCGGGCGGCCACCGCTTCATAATATTCTTTGCGGATTTCTAAAGAAGAGGGGCCGTTGTAATAGGGGTCCACCATGAGGATGGCATCCACCCCCTCTTTTTGTGCATGAGCGGCTGCATCCATGGCTTCTTGGGTATTGTTGCTGCCTGTTCCTGCGATGACCAGGCACCTGCTGTTGATCTGTTTGGCAGCCAGGACAATGACATGGTTGTGTTCCTGCCATTTGAATGTGGGGCTCTCGCCTGTGGTGCCTGTGACCAGAATGCCGGTGATCTGGTTGTGGATTTGAAAATCAATGAGCTGTTCCAGGCCTTTTTGGTCCAGTTCTCCGGTCTTGGTAAACGGGGTGATGAGTGCGGTAAAGCATCCTTTTTCCATGGAAGTCTTCTCCTGAAATTGTAAAATAAAGATCCAGGTGCTACCACAGGCGTAATCCGGGTGCAAGAAAAATTATTGTCCGAAGACCAGACCCCAAAGATCTTGACTCCTGTGGCAAAAAGTCTATTATAGTAAATTTTACCCGTAACACAAGACATAAATGTATAAAATATAAGGAGTTGTTCATGTCAGATGCGCAGCAAAAGGACCATTTGCCCCGGAATGCGGATGAGCATATCGCAAGACTCAGATACCAGTTGACCCAGAATTCCGAATGCGGTACCACCCATTACAATCTGGGGGTGGCCCTTTTGGGAAAACAAGAATATATGGAAGCTGAAAAAGTGCTCCACGAAGCCATTGAGCACAGCCCCACCCTGGCCGAGGCCTATGTGCTTCTGGGCGGTATCTGTCTGCAGCGGGGGGATCTGGAAGGCTGTTACCGGTTCAACCAGCGGGCTACCAAAGCCCGGGCCGGTTTTGCCGAAGGGTATGCCAATATGGCTTTTGTTCTACTCCAGCTGGT
>JAABSS010000270.1 GCA_011390235.1 Desulfotignum sp. | reverse complement strand
CAAAGAGGATGAGGAAAAAGTGGACAAGGCCATTAAACACCTGAAAAAAGCCATCATCCACAACAAATATTTTGTTCAGGCATATGCCACCCTGGGTACGGCCTATTTCATGAAAGGCCTGCATGCAGAAGGGGTCAAGGCCAACCAGGAAGCAGTGCAAATACAACCGGAATTTCCTGTTGCACACAATAACCTGGCCGTGGGGTTTCTGGAACTCAAAGACTTTCCA
>JAABSS010000269.1 GCA_011390235.1 Desulfotignum sp. | reverse complement strand
CCCGGTTGAACCCGCACCCGAGTTCCGCCAGATGGAAATTGTCTTCATTCATGGAAAAACGGCCCCCGTCAAAGACAAGGTCTGTTAGCGGCGTCTGGTTGAACCCGAAGGCATGGGCATAGGCAGACAATGTTTCCTTTCCCAGATAGGTCTGGCCGAGTTTGCCGAAAACCGGGTTGATGGAGTCGGCAAATGCACTGGCAAGGGAAACTTTTACGGTATACTTGTTTTTTACATCCTTTAACTGGCGTTTGTACAGGGTGTATTTGTTGCCGTTAAAATACAAAGGGGTCTGGGGGGTATATCCCAGGGCATCCACTGCTGCTGCTGCTGTCACGATTTTAAAAATACTGGCAGCCGGATATATGGCGGAAGTGCAGGGGTTGGTCTCCGGGTTTTCCAGATCAAATCCTGCCATGGCAAGGATCTGGCCCAGATTGGCATCCATGACCACCATGGCTATCTGCCTGGGCTTTCCCCGTGTCAGGGTTTTCAGATGGTCCAGGCGTGATGTGAGAAAGGAGGTCAGGTCCGGATCCAGGGAGGTGACAATGCGGAAGCTTTCTTCTGGGGTGTCTGTAAAAAAGATGTTTTTACGGGCATTTAAAAGGTTTTTGTCCTGTACCATTTTTCGGACCTGAATCCGGGACAGTTGCAATGGTTCAATCACCGGCTGGGTGACCCGGGAGCTGCCGACCGAAGGATTGTGGTACAATGGCTGCAGGTGCAGGCTGAAATATTGCCATGCTCCCACAAAAGCAGAACATACCAGAAAAAGTACCATTGTTTTTCTGGCAGTACTCCGGAAAAACCGTTTTTTTCTTTTGCGGTAAATAAATTCTGCCTGGTGCTCCCGCCAGGAGTCTTCTTTTTTGTAGGTAAACACGGTTTTGTTTTTTCCCTGGTAAATCCCGGGCAAAAGGCCCTGTTTTGTCGGTTTTATGTGTGCTGTTATTTTACCGGACTGCCCGGTTGGACCTGTGTATCAAATCCTGCCAGGATCAGTTCTTTTTTTGTGCCGGCAGCCAGGACCATGCCTTGGGATTTTTCCCCCATCAGGGTTGCCTGCTTGAGGTTGGCCACCACCACCACCTGTTTTCCCACAAGGTCTTCGGGGGCGTAATATTTTCCAATACCGGCGACTATCTGACGGGTATGGGCCCCTGTGTCCACCTGCAGCTTTAACAATTTGTCTGAACCGGCAATTTTTTCTGCTGCCAGGATGGTGCCTGTGCGCAGATCTATCTTTGCAAAGTCCTCAATGGTTATCCGGGGTTTGTGTTCAGGTGCTGCAACCGGTGGTTTCTTCTTTTTTTCCGGAGAGTTTTCCTGTTCAGACGTCTCTTTCTGGGGTACATCAATTCTGGGGAACAGAATTTGCGGTTTGGCAAGACAGGTGCCTGGTTGTATCTGTCCCCAGACATGGATCTGGTCCAGCAGGAAAAATCCGTTTTCCGGAATCTTGATGCCCAGGGCGGTCAGCATTTTTTTGCTGGTGCCGGGCATGACCGGATAAATGAGGCAGGCCACGGTGCGAAGGCCTTCCAGCAGATTGCAGATAACAGCAGACAGCAACGATTTTTTGTCTGCATCTTTGGCCAGTTGCCAGGGTTCATGGGTATCTATGTATTTGTTCATACACGAGACAAACTGCCACACGGCAGCTGTGGCCTTGTGAAATTCATACCCGGCCATGGCCTCTTGAAAACTGTGAATGGCTGTGCAGGCATCTTTTTCCAAAGAAAGACCAGCTGCCGGTACCAGGGTTGGAACAACCCCTTTGAAATACCGGAAGTTCATGGACAGCACCCGGGAAAACAGATTTCCCAGGTCATTGGCCAGGTCTGCGTTGATCCGTGACACCAGGACATCTTCCGTGAAATTGGCGTCCAGGCCAAAAACCATTTCCCGCATCAGAAAGTACCGGAATGCATCCACTCCGTACTGGTCAGTCACTGCCACGGGGTCTGTGACATTGCCGATGGTTTTGGACATTTTGCTGCCTGAGACATTCCAGAAGCCGTGGACATTCAGGCCTGCATAAATATCTATGCCTGCTGCCTTGAGCATGATGGGCCAGTATATGCCGTGGGGTTTGATGATGTCTTTGGCCACAAAATGCCGGGCAGAGGGCCAGAATTTTTTGAATAACGCCCCGTTTGGGTATCCCGGAGCGGAAATGTAGTTCACCAGAGCGTCAAACCAGACATAGGTGACATAATCGTGGTCAAAGGGAAGGGTGATGCCCCAGGTGAGACGGGATTTGGGCCGGGAGATGCACAGATCTTCCAGAGGCTCCTTTAAAAATGACAGCAGTTCGGTTTCATACTGTCTGGGATGGATGAATTCCGGGTGGGTCTTGATGTGGTCAATGAGCCAGTCCTGGTACTGGCCCATTTTAAAAAAATAATTGGATTCTTTGATGGTGGACGGTGCAACCCCATGGTCCGGGCATTTGCCGTCCACAAGTTCTCTGTCCTGGTAAAAGCGCTCACACCCGAAGCAGTACTGGCCCTCATAGCTGGAAAAATAGATATCACCTTTTTCATGAATCCTGGTGAGCAGGTTTGTTACCACTTTTATGTGATCCGGATCAGTGGTTCTAATGAACTGGTCATTTCGGACAGAGAGCCTGGGCCACAGGTCCTGGAACAGGCGGCTGATTTTATTGGCATATTCTTTTGGGGTCTGGTTTTGTTTTTGGGCCGCCTGGACAATCTTATCTCCGTGTTCATCCGTGCCGGTGAGAAAATAGGTCTCATGGGCATCCATCTGCTTGAACCGGGTGGCCACGTCTGCTGCAATGGTGGTGTAGGCATGGCCAAGATGGGGTTTGGCATTTACATAATATATGGGGGTGGTGAAAAACTGGGTTCTGGTTTTCATGTCGTATCCTAATCAGTGCGTACTGTGCACAGCAAATTTTGTTTGATATCTGTAACACATCATGATTTAAGTTCACAGACATTTGTTTCTATTTCTGTTCTGTCCTCCAACCGCACAGTAATGCTTTGTTTGAGGATGTTCTGGCGTACCACTTTTCCTGTGCCCTGTTCCAGGGCAATGGTTTTGCCCAGCCTGGGCATCTTTTTTTTCAGATGCTGGTATGTCTGGTTTTCAAAGGTAAGGCAGCACATGAGCCGGCCGCAGACGCCGGATATCTTTGTGGGGTTCAGCGACAGTCCCTGTTCTTTGGCCATTTTTATGGAAATTGGTTCGAATGTATGCATAAACGAGGAACAGCAGA
>JAABSS010000268.1 GCA_011390235.1 Desulfotignum sp. | reverse complement strand
GCCGGGCCTACCGCCCCAATTTTTTGTTTTCCACCATGCGGGCCCGGACATCGGTCATGAGCGGCAAAAGCGCCGGCGGGGTATTGTTGAGCATCGAGCAGGCCAAGCGCAATGCTGCGGGCAAACCCATGACCAGAGAAGAAATTGCCGCCTTTCAGCAGAAAATGATCGAAAAATATGACGGGGAAGCCCATCCGTTTTTCTGCGCGGCCCGGCTGCTCAACGACCGGGTCCTCAAGTTCGATGAAATCCGGGACTGGCTGGCCATGGCCTTTGAAGTCAGCCTGATCAGGCCCATCCCCGAACCCGGGTTCGGCAATTTCAGATTTTAGAAAAATAGGAGATTCACTTTTTTTACCGTTTTTACGGTTGCCTTTCAGGGCCGCCATATTATAAATACCTTTTAGTAAGGAGACGACCCATGACAGAATATGATTATTGGAAAATTTTTCCCAGAATGCCAAAGAAAGTCACCATCGGTGATATCACAGTGCGGGACGGTTTCCAGCACCTGGAAAAATTCATTTCCACCCCGGCCAAGATCACCTATCTGGAAGAACTGATATTTGCCGGCTGCCGTAACATCGAAGTCACCAACCTGGGCAATCCCAGGAACATGCCCCAGTTTTCCGATGCCGAGGAACTGCTGGCACATCTGCGGTCGGACAGTTTTGTGTCAAGGGCCGCAAAAAAAGGCATTGACATGAAGGATGTGACCCTGACCGCAATCACCATCAGAGAACCTTCCGTGGACCGGGCCATTGCGCTCAAAAAACGCGGCGTAGGGCCGGATCGGGTTTTGATGATGGTTTCCACAGAAGAACAGCACCATTTTGCCAATTCCGGCACCACACTGCCCGATTACTGGAAAGAAGCGGAACGGTGCATCAAAAAATGCCAGGATGCAGGCATCAAAATGTGCGGCACCGTGTCCACCATCTGGGGATCTCCCATCGGCGGGGCCACGGAACTCAAAGACGCGGTCAAGTTCACCAGACACTGGCTGGATATAGGGGCATCGGACATCGAGCATGCCGACCACGACGGTTCTGCATCCGCCCCTGAGGTGTACCGGTATTTTTCCATGATCTTGGATGAGATCCCGGACACCTCCCTGCACATCGCCCATTTCCATGAAACCAAACGGGTGGCAGCCGCCTCCACCCTGGCAGCGCTCCAGGCAGGCATCTGCCATTTTGAATGCACCCTGGGTGGACTGGGGGGGCAGCCGGCCAATTTTCTGGATGATCGGCCCATCAAGGGAACCGGCGACTATTATTATGACGACCCCCGGTATGTGGGCCTGGTATGCCTGGAAGATACCCTTGTACAAATCGATGAAATGGGTATAGAACACGGGTATGATGTGGACCGGATTCTGTGGCTGGGTAAACAGCTGGAAAGAACCGTGGGCCACCGGCTGCGCAGCGAAGCCATCATCAACGGCCGGACCCTCACCGAAGGCCACATGGAATATGCCCGGCCCGGTCTGGCAAAACGCAAGGAAAAACTGGGAGAAGCCCCGGATCAGAAGTTTCCGGAATAACCCGTTAGACAAAGGAGATATAATGGAAAAGGAAGACAAAATTCCCCATATCAACGTGGACTATTTCGAGGACCTCACCGGAAATATTGAAGGTGATGATGACAAGTCCGTGGATGAGGTGGGAAAACGGATCCGGCAGTTGCGGGAAGAGCGGGGCATCTCTCTTCAGGACCTGTCCGATCTCACCGGGTTTGAGGTGGCCCGCCTGGAAGATATTGAAAACGGCAGGGAAAAACCCCAGCTGGGCATGGTGATGAAACTTTCCAAGGCCCTGGATGCGGCCGTGGGCAGACTGGTGTCGGGCATGGGCACCAAACTGTATTCCATTACCCGAAAAAATGAACGCAGACCCGTGGCAAGATCCGCCTCCAAGACCAGCAAAAAAAGTGTATATTCCTATATGAGCCTGGCCCCGGAAGTCCAGGGCCGCCACATGGAAGCTTTGATCGTGCAATTGGAAAAGGCCGAGGAAAAGGAAATTTCCATGCACAACGGAGAGGAATTCATCTATGTGCTGGAGGGTGTGGCCAATCTGACCATTGCCAAGGAATCCTATGACCTGTCTCCGGGGGATTCCGCGTATTACCTGTCCACCACCCCCCATTACCTGACGGCAAAAACCGATAAAGCGACCATACTTGCGGTTCTCTATGAATAAGGAGGTGTCACCCATGCCCGAAAAACTGTGGGAACCATCTGAAGAACAGATTGCATCCACCAACATGTACCGGTTCATGACCATAGTGAATGAGAAATTCAACAAAAATTTCACCGACTACTCCCGGCTGTGGGAATGGTCAGTGGAACACCTGGAAGATTTCTGGGCCACGGCCTGGGATTTTCTGGATATCAAAGCCTCTGTTCCCTATGAAAAGGTGATCCAGGACAAAGACAAGATGCCCGGGGCAAAATTTTTTACCGGCAGCAAACTCAATTTTGCACAAAACCTGCTCAGATTCAGGGACGACAGAACCGCCCTGGTGTTCAGGGGCGAAGATGCGGTGCGAAGGACCCTGACCTATAACCAGCTGTATGACGAGGTGGCCAAAACCGCGGCATCCCTCAAAGCCATGGGGGTGAAGGCCGGGGACCGGGTGGTGGGATTTGTGCCCAACATGCCGGAAAGCATTATCGCCATGCTGGCTGCCACCAGTCTGGGGGCGGTGTGGTCTTCGTGCTCGCCTGATTTCGGCATCAAAGGGGTGCTGGACCGGTTCGGCCAGACCCGGCCCAGGGTGCTGTTCACTGCAGACGGATATTTTTTCAAGGGCAAACCCTTGTCCTCCATCGAACGTATCGCCGGTATCGTGGCGGAACTGCCCTCCATTGAAAAAATCGTGGTGGTGCCCTATATCAGTGAAACACCCGATATCAGCGCCCTTCCCAATGCAGTGCATTATGCGGATTTCAAGGACCCGTCCGCCACAGAAATTGATTTTGTGCAGATGAATTTTGATGATCCCTTGTACATCATGTACTCCTCCGGCACCACAGGTCTGCCCAAATGCATGGTCCAGAGCATCGGCGGGGTCCTGCTCCACCAGAAAAAAGAACTGGTGCTCCACACCGACCTGAAAAAAGAGGACACCATCTTTTATTTCACCACCTGCGGGTGGATGATGTGGAACTGGCTCACCGCCAGCCTGTCCGTGGGAGCCACCCTGGTGCTTTACGACGGCAATCCCTTCCATCCGGGACCGGACGCGCTGT
>JAABSS010000267.1 GCA_011390235.1 Desulfotignum sp. | reverse complement strand
GTTCTGCTGGGTCATTTGTTTCATTTTGTTCTCTCCATCTTCTGTCTATTGGGTTTTATTGTTCCGTTTTTATCATGGTAAAGAACGTGCTTTCCCCCCGCCGGACCAAAAAGAGAAATTTTTCTCCTTTGCTGACTGCTTTTTCATATGCTTTTACCGAATCAACCGGGGTTTGGTTTATTTCCTGGATGAGATCGCCACGCTGAAGGTTTGCATTGGCTGCCGGACTGCCTGATTTTACGCCCGCTACAATCACCCCTTTTTCTTTGGTATATCCCAGCTGGGCCGCAATGTCCGGGGTCAGTTCCTGCACATGGATCCCTAATGGGGAAGCGTCCGGAGAATCGGATTTTGATTTTTCGGTCTGATCTTCCGTGGCCAGTTCTCCGATTTTTACCTGCAGGGTTTCCTTTTTTCCGTCTCGGATTACCGTTAGCGGGATCTTGCTGCCAACCGTTTTTTGCGCTACCAGGTTTTTCAGGACCGTGGGATTTTCCACAGATTTTCCATCCAGAGAAACTATGATGTCCCCGCGCAGCACACCCGCCTCTTTTGCCGGACTGTCGCTGGTGACATCACCCACCAGGGCACCTTCCGCTTTTTTCAAACCAAAGCTTTCTGCGATATCTTTGGTGACCGGTTGGATACTGACACCCAGCCATCCGCGGACTACACGGCCATGCTGGATCAGGCTTTCCATAATGCCTTTGGCCATGTTGATGGGGATGGCGAAACCGATTCCCTGGTAGCCGCCGCTTTTGCTAAAAATGGCTGTGTTGATACCGATAACATTGCCGTAAATATCAACCAGGGGGCCGCCGCTGTTTCCCGGATTAATGGCCGCATCGGTCTGGAAAAAATCTTCGTAATCCACAATACCGATATTGGCACGGCCTTCTGCGCTGATGATGCCGGCGGTTACGGTTTGTGAAAGACCATAGGGCGTTCCCACGGCAATGACCCAGTCTCCTACCTGCATTGTGCTGGAATCACCCAGTTCGGCTGCAGGCAGATCTTTTCCTTTGATTTTTATGACTGCCACATCCGACATCGGATCAGTGCCGACCACGGTGGCGTCAAATTCCCGTTTATCCGGCAGGGTGACCTTGATTTCCTCGGCTTTTTCCACCACGTGGCTGTTGGTCAGTATATACCCTTTCTCATTGAGAATAAAACCGGAACCCAACCCGCGGCGCTGGTATTCTTTTTGTTCAGGGATACCGAAAAAACGGCGGAAAAAGTCATTTTCGAAAAGTTCCTGGTACTGTTCAGGAAGTGATTCCATGGTATAGACCGTACTGATATAGACCACTGCGGGACTGATTTTTTTGTTCACATCCCTGAACGCTTTGCCCAATGTCTCCAGCCGCTGTTGTGGAGCGTCGGCAGCACTGTCAGCAGTGATGACCAGGGGGCCAATGATAACCATCAAGCCAATCAGCACCACTGCGGCAAAACGGTTTGCTTTTATGTTTGCGGGCATTTTTTTCTGTAACATGGTTCTTGTACTCCTTTTTTGTTCGGGTTTTTTGTTCGAATGATGGATTTATCTCTTATACCAGCAAGAATAAACAACCACTCTGTTTTCAATATGCGGTCGGTTGTTGGTCCAGAAAAGAAAAGTCGGCCTCTGTGAGATCAATTTTCAATTCAATCTCTCCCAGATCGGTATCGGTTCTGGGGGTAAACCCCAGCCGTTTTCCCAGCGCAATCATTTTACTGTTTTCCCGCAGAACAGTTCCCCAGACCCTTTCTATTTTCCGTTTTTTGGCGATTTGCAGCACACGGCCAAGCAGTTTTGCCCCGATGCCCTGGCCGTGCCATGGATCTCCGATCAATATGGAAAACTCTCCGGTTTTGCCGTCCGGGTCAGTGATGACCCTGGCAATGCCGAACATTTTTTCGTTTTTTGAACTGTCATCCAGGGCGGTCAGAGCGATGTGCCGGTCATAATCGATCTGGGTGAAGCGGGCCAGCATGGCTGGAGAAATTTCTTTCATGGCGCTGAAAAACCGGTGATAAATACTGGTGGAGGACAGTTCCTTGAAAAGTTCCTTGAAAAGAGACGCATCTTCCGGCGTTACTGGCCGGACAAAAATATGTTTGCCTTCATCGGTTTTTTCATGGAATTCATATTCATCCGGGTACGGGCTGATGACCAGATGCATAGGAGATGCTTTTACCGAGTCTTCAAGCCGTATACGGGCATCGACAGCCCACGGATGCCCGTCCTTGACAATCACCGGATTCATGTCCAGTTCAGCAATCTGGGGAAAATCAACCATCAGCTGCGACACTTGCACAAGCAGTGCTTCCAGCGCCTCCAGATCAGCGGGCGGGCGGTTGCGGAATCCCTTTAAAAGCGTAAAAGCCCGGGTATCTTCCATCATGCGTCTCGCCAGCAGGCGGTTTAGCGGGGGAAGTCCGAGGGCCCGGTCTTCCAGGATTTCAGTGAAAATGCCGCCTGAACCAAACACAATTACCGGTCCGAAAGAGAGGTCGCCTTTTGCGCCGATCAACAATTCATAGTCCGGGCTGTCAATATGCTGTTGAACAGATACCCCTTGAATGTGTGCGTCCGGATCATACGTTTTGGCGCCCGTCATGATTTTGCAAAAGGCTTTTTGGACCGCTTCATCGGATGGCAGATTCAGATGCACACCATGGGCATCGGTTTTATGGGAAATGTCCGGTGACATGAGTTTCAACGCCACTGGAAATCCGATCTTTCGGGCTATGGAAACGGCTTCATCTGCTGTGGCCGCCGTTTGTGTGGAATTTACCGGTATGCCATAAGCGGATAAAATTTCTTTGGATGCTGTTTCAGATAAAAAACCGGTATGTTCTTTCATATGATCCTGCACCAGATGGTGGACCTTGGTGTGATCATACTGCAGTTTTTGGGACAGTTGTCTGGGAATTTGTGTCAGCAGTTCCAGGTTCCGGTTGTATGCCACCATGAAAACAAAGGCTTGAATGGCTCTTTCCGGGGTTTCGTATGTGGGGATTTCTGCCTGGTTTAACACGTCCACCGCTGTTTCCATCTTTTTGCCGCCGATCCAGGAGGCAAATATGGGAAAATGGTTTTCTCTGGCTGATGCGGCCAGGGCTTCCGCCACAGGTTTTGGGTCTGTCAGTGCCTGGGGCACCATAATGGTGAGGATACCGTCAAAGCATCTGCTGTCACGGCATTGGTCCACGGTTTTTATAAACCGTTCCCGGGTGGCATCTCCCAGAATGTCAATGGGATTATTCCGGCTCCAGAACGGCGGCAG
>JAABSS010000266.1 GCA_011390235.1 Desulfotignum sp. | reverse complement strand
CCAGCTCCTCAAGAATCTGGGTTTGAAGCTCCACTATGGTTATTTCATCATCCACCAGCAGAATATGTTCATCACCTCCGGGAAGCGCTGCTTTTTCTTTTTCCGGATTCTTTTGAACCAGGGATCCTGCCCGGGGTTCTGTTGTCTGGCCTGTTGTTTGACCCATCTTGGGAGAAACACCCGACACCTGATGTAAAAGCAGTTGGTTTATCCTTTTTACATAATCCATGTTCATGCATGGTTTTGACACATGGTCAATATAGGGGTCTTTTTGCTGCAGTTCCCTTATGGATTCCAGAAACTCGATATTTCCGGAAATAAACAGAATGGGAACGGTTTTATCAATTTTACGGACATGGCGGTATATATCCATCCCGGTCAATCTGCCGGGCAGGATATAGTCCAGACTGATGAGGTCATACTGTTTTTCACCAAAAAGATCCATGGCGGTCTGGCCGTCTTCTGCCGTATCCACGGTGTGATAACAGGGTGCCTGGGAAAGAACCCGGGACTGGACATCTGAAATGGCCGGCTCATCTTCCACCACCAGGATATGCTTATTGGTGATGTATGTCTTGATACCGGCGTCTGCGATTTCATCAGAAGTCAGCTGCTTTTTGATGACCGGCAGGTGTATGAAGACCGTGGTGCCTTTCTGCAGTTCAGATGCTATGGACACGGATCCTTTATGCTGCTGAACATAGCGTTTCACATTGGCCATGCCGTATCCTGTGCCTTTGATACCGGATGCATACACGCCCCGGGTATCTTTGCTGCCCTTGAGGCTGAAGGAAGGTTCAAACACCTTGTCATAAAAAGTTTCCGGGATGCCGCATCCGTTATCTGCCACCTCCAGGACAACCCATTTTTCCTGAACACCTGCCCGAATGACAATTTTCGGCGACGGGGTCAGGCTGGTGGCATGGACGGCATTCTGGAGAAGATTAACCAGGGCATGTTCAATCATACCGGGATCAGCCAGCAGATCAGGGAGGTTTTCAGCATATTCGGTTTTGATATCAATGCCTTCCAGATCCTTTTTCAACAGGTTCAGCACCAGATCGATCTTCTCATCAACAGAAAAAAATTCCTGTTTCGGTTCCTGGTCCCTGGCAAAAACCACCAGATTTTTCGTAAGGTTTTTCCCCCGGATGGTCTGGTCGAAAATCAGCTGCAAAGATTCTTTGGTCTGTTCATGGGGGCAGTCCAGGATGGCCAGTTCGGCCGTGCCCATGACCACTCCCAGAATATTGTTGAAATCATGGGCCATTTTTCCGGCAACCTGTCCCACCAGGGCCTGTTTCTGTGCTTCCGCCGCCAGGGTGAGGGCCTGGATTTTTTCGGTCTGGGCTTTTCTGAGTTCAGTGATATCTTCACCGACGCAGACAATGCTTTCCAGGGAGCCGTCCGGGTTGATTATCCCATCAAAAGATCCCTGATAATTATGGATATCCCCTTGTGTGTTTTTGAGCCGATAGTTGAGAAATACACTGGATATCTTTTTCCTTTTCGCATTTTCAAAGTTTTCCAGCAAATAAGGGATGTCTTCTTCCACCACCATGGTGAATCCGGATTTTCCGATCAGATCCTGTGGTGTATACCCCAGCTGTTCATGGGACGGGCTGGCAAAAATATAATTGCCGTCAGCATCATGGATGGAAACCATTGCACTGGTATGTTTTGTTATCTGTGCCAGGAGTTTCTGGTTTTCCTGCAGCCGGACTTCTGCTGATCTGCGTTCTTTGATTTCCGATTCAAGGCGGTGTTTTGTCTGTATCAGCTGTGACCGTTCTTTTTCAAGACCTTTTGCCAGTTCCTCTTTTTTCCTGAACAACTGGAACAGTCCCTTAACCAGGGTTGACACGGAAACCGCAGTGATGGCATTTAAGGCCAGAAAATTCACTCCGGCAGCCACCATGGCCCGGGAGCTGGTGAAAAAAACAACATCATGGCCCCATCTGCCGCTTGAAAACAACCATCCGATTACTGCCAGAAATGCACCATTCAGTATAATGGCCCCGAATGCGGCATAATTGCCCATGAGCACCCCTGCAATAACGGAAAAGGCAAACAGCCAGGCCGGCCCGCCGCTGAGAGGGCCAACCGACAGGATGATGGCCATGCCGATGACATAGAACGCCAAAACGGATATACCGGCCCTGATTTCATAACGGATGCGGCGGACAAACATAAAAACCAGACACAGCACAACCCCCATACTGTCCACAAAAGCAAGGCCCCAGGCATTTTTTTCAACAATCAGCGCTGCTGCAGCGGCAAAGGCAAAAACACCCGTGATCAACCCGACAATGAGAATGGATGATAAAATATTGGCCCGCCACCGCACCAGGCTGTCTTTTTCAAAGGAATAGGGCCAGGCAATCCGGTATGCAACCGATTGCTGAAATCCCAGAAAACGGTCCCATGCTGAAGACTTTTGCGTGAATTTATGCATGGGTTATCCTTTTGTCCTGCCCGATTCCAGGATCCTGCGCACTTTACCGGCAAGTTCATTTATGGAAAACGGTTTCTGGATGAACCCGGCATTCCTGTCCCCGAGGTTCTGCAGGGAGATAACATCTGCTGCATAACCGGACATGAACAAAAACTTGACATCCGGGTGCAGGTTTTTCAATTCTCCTGCCAGGTCCCTGCCGTTCATTTGCGGCATGACCACATCAGTCAAAAGCAGGTGAATGTTTTTGTTATGATTTTTGGCCAGGGCCAGGGCAGCATCCGGTGAACCGGCTGACAATACATCATAATTCAGGCGTTCAAGCATCATACAGGTCATTCGTAAAATTGCAGGCTCATCTTCTACCACCAGAATGGTTTCATGTCCTGTGGCTTCCGGTGCCTGCAAATGGGGGGATCTGTCAGGGCAAACTTTGGCCGCCATATGCCGGGGCAGGTACACCCTGAACGTACTGCCCTGTCCCGGCGTGCTGTCAACCGTAAGAAAGCCATTATTCTGCTGGACAATGCCGTACACTGTGGCAAGCCCCAGGCCCGTGCCTTCTCCCACATCCTTGGTGGTGAAAAACGGCTCAAACAGATTTGCCAGGACATGTCTGTCCATGCCGCACCCATCGTCTTTCACCAACAGCATCACAAAGTCTCCCGGAGAAACACCGGGATGGTCCCGGCAGTATGCATGGTCAAAGGATGCCGTCCCTGTTTCAATGGTGATTTTCCCCACATCTGCAATGGCGTCTTTGGCATTGACACACAGGTTCACCAGCACCTGATCGATCTGGGAAGGATCTGCCTTCACCGTT
>JAABSS010000265.1 GCA_011390235.1 Desulfotignum sp. | reverse complement strand
GGTTTCAGCCCGCAAGATACGGGGTCCCAGAGAATAGGAGACAAATCCTCTGGCAGCCGCCTTTTCCATTTCAGCATCTGAGAACCCGCCTTCCGGGCCGGTCAGCAGGATGGTTCTGTTGGTATTGTCCATGGGATGCAGAAGGGACAGGGGCTGGCTGCTTTTTTCCCAGAATGCGATGCAGTGATCAAAGTCTTTGGCAAACTCCAGGACCGCATCAAAGGTTTTGGGGGATGCTATTTTTACAAGCCTGCTTCTTCTGCATTGTTTGATGGTTTCTGCTGCAATGGTCTGCCATCGCTTCATCCGCCTGGCCAGTGCCCTTGTATCCGGAAAAGGAATGGAGCGCTCGCAGTAAAAAGGGATCCATCGGGTAATGCCCATCTGGGTCAATCCTTTGATGATTTCATCCATTTTCTGGTGCTTGAGCATGCCGGTACACACGGTAAAGGGCAGGGGGGATTCGCTTTGGGAAGCCTGTGCTTCCACAATTTCCAGGCACACCTGTTCAGAATCAGCATCACTGATGCGGCCGGTAAAATCGGTTCCCTTTCCATCGGTAAAGCAGACCATATCTCCTTTGGCCAGGCGCAGCACCCGGACAATATGCCGGGCATCCTGGCCCTGGATCACACCCTGGTTCCGGGTGATCTGTTTTTGGGGGATAAAAAATTTTTGCATCTTTTTACAGAAGCTCTTTAACGGTTTTGATGACGTATGCCACCTGGTCCCGGGCAAGGGCGGCAAAAAGGGGCAGGCTCAGGGCACGGGAATAATAGGTTTCCGCTTCGGGGCATTTGCCCCGGGAATAGGCGTATTTTTTTGCGTAATATGGCTGCAGGTAAATAGGGATATAATGCACCTGGCAGAATATTCTGTGGTCTGCAAGTTCCTGATAAATTCTTTTTCTGGTCCGGCTGCCCCGGGCAAACTGGATGGGATACAGATGGGGGCAGGCTGTTTTGGCCAGGGCTTTCGGGGGCAGGATCAGGCGGTTGTCATCTTCAAATGCCAGGTTGTAGGTGTGAACAATTTTCCGGCGCAGGTCCCTGAAACGGCCGAGATGTGTGAGCTGGGAATTTCCCAGGGCGCATTGAAAATCAGTGATGCGGAAATTGGCGCTCAAGGCCTGCATTTCATAATACCAGGGGCCATGCAGATCCGTATCCGCCGCATCACAGGGCAGATCCAAAGATTTGACCATGCCGTGGTTGCGCAGTATCCGCAGCCTGTCTGCCAGAACCTTGTCATTGGTCATGACTGCCCCGCCTTCTCCGCAGGTAATGGTCTTGGCCGGGTGAAAGGAAAAAATGGCCAGATCGGTGTGGGCACAGCTGCCGCACTGGTAGGTTTTCCCATTATGGGTATAGGTTGAGCCAATGGCATGGGCTGCATCTTCAATTACGTGGAACCCGTATTCACGGCCCAGGGCCTGGATGGCGGGCAGATCTGCCGGTGTGCCCGCAAAATCCACCGGA
Organism: Desulfotignum sp.; assembly: GCA_011390235.1. The sequence goes on along the minus strand of JAABSS010000265.1, from coordinate 1,801 downwards.
ATCACCACCTGTGGTGCGGAATTGTTGCGGCAGTAATCAGCCAGGGCTTCGGGATCCATGCACAGGGTGTAGGAATCAATGTCCACAAAATCAGCCCGGCCCCCGCACAATTCAATGCAGTTGGCTGATGCCAGAAATGAATTGGGTGAGGTCAGGCCGGTATCCCCGGAAGCAATGCCCAGGGCCATGCAGGCAAGGTGCAGAGCAGCTGTGCCGCTGGAACAGACCACTGCATATCCGGCACCGGTAAGATCGCACAGTGCGGCTTCAAAGCGTTCTATCTGCGGACCGGTGGTAAGAAAATCCGATGCAAGGGTCTGGACCACCTGCTGGATATCATTATCTTCAATCCATTGCCTGGCATAGGGAATATGGATTTGTTCCATCATGGTTTCCTTTTGGTTATTGCATTTTTCAAACAATACGCAATCTTTTTGAAAAAAACAATGGAACTGTTCACATCTGGTTTTAGCTTGTGCCGGCAGGTTTTTAATGTATTGACACTTTGTTTGCACTTTGATAGGTTTTCAAAGATTTTACATCAGGATCAGTACGGTTTATTTTCAGTGAAAGTGAGGGAATATGGCCGACAATACAGGGCAGGATGAACAGATTATCGAATTGACCGATATGGTGGATAATATGGATGCTGTAGCAGAAGATGCAGTGCCGGATGATGACATTATTGAACTCACCGACATTGACGATGCCTCGGATGCGCCCGGTGTTGAAGAGGTGCTGCCGGATAATGCCGCCATTTCACAACAACAGATGGAGGCCGCACTGGAGCGTATTATCGAGAAAAAATTTTCCGAAAAGATCGATATCATCCTTTTTGATGTGATGGAGCGTGTTATTTCAAGAGAGATAAAGGAAATCAGGGAAAACCTGCAAAAGGATCTGGATCAGATCGGTACATCCTGATACAGGATACAAATTGTGGTAACAGGTAGCTGGGGATTCATATATTGATCCCCTTTTTCATTAATATGGGTATTTAGGAGCTAATTATGGGTTCGGATTCTCTGGATAAAGGATATGAGCCGTCGGGAATTGAAGAAAAATGGTATCAGTACTGGCTGGACAAGGGGTTTTTCAAGGCCGGGGAAACCAGTGACAAAAAACCGTTTTCCATTGTCATTCCCCCGCCCAATGTGACAGGGGTTCTGCATATGGGCCATGCTTTGAACAATGTTATCCAGGATATCATGTGCCGCTACCACCGGCTTCAGGGATATAATGTCCTGTGGATGCCGGGAACCGACCATGCCGGCATTGCCACCCAGAATGTGGTGGAACGGGACCTGGCTGCCAGAGGCAAAACCCGGGACCAGCTTGGCCGCGAAGCGTTTGTCAAAGAGGTCTGGAAATGGAAGGAAAAATCAGGGGGCGCCATCATCAACCAGCTCAAGCGGCTGGGGGCCTCCTGTGACTGGGACAGGGAGCGGTTCACCATGGATGAGGGCCTTTCCGATGCGGTGCGCAAAGTATTTGTCCGGCTTTACAAGGAAGGGCTGATTTACGAAGGCCAGTATATCATCAACTGGTGCCCCAGGTGCAAAACCGCTCTGGCTGATCTGGAAGTGGAATATGAAGAACATGATTCCTACCTGTATTATATACGGTATCCGTTCAAGGGGCATAAAAAAGGGCTTACCGTGGCCACCACCCGGCCGGAAACCATGTTCGGGGATACAGCCGTGGCTGTGAATCCAACGGACGAGCGGTTTGCGGATCTGGCAGAAACCCGGGTGGTGCTGCCCCTTACCGACCGGACCATTCCCATTATCAGAGATGATTA
>JAABSS010000264.1 GCA_011390235.1 Desulfotignum sp. | reverse complement strand
TTCTTCAGGGGCTTTTAGGCGCCGGCATGGGCAAGGGCCCTGCTTTGGCCCTGCTGCTGGCAGGCCCTGCCCTGTCTTTGCCCAACATGCTGGTTATCGGCGGGGTCATGGGCGCCAAGAAAACCTTTGTCTTCTGTTCCATCATCGTTGTGATGTCAACCATTGCCGGCATGATCTACGGTACTTTTATCGTATAGTGTAAAACCTAAAACATATTAATCATTTAAAGGAGTCACATCATGGAAATCAAAATACTGGGCCCTGGATGCCCCAAATGCGAACAAACCAGTAAAATCGTGGCGGAAGCCATGTCCGAAACCGGGGTGGAGGCCTCAGTGGAGAAGGTGACCGGTGTCATGGAGATCGCCGGATACGGGGTTTTCGGTACCCCGGCCGTGGTCATTGACGGGGATGTCAAGTGTGTGGGCAAAATCCCCAAAAAAGAGGATGTCAAATCCTGGCTGACCAAATAAACAGAACGGTGAACCAATTTTTTTGATCAGTTAAAAAAACAACGTGCATGGGCCGGGCTCATATTTCACCACAGCCGGCCCGCAAAAAAATCGGAATGAAGAGGAGAAACAACCATGGCGGGAAACTGTTGTGCAGCACAAGGCAATATCATGATCCTGGCCTGCTCGGGCGGGTCCAATGTGGGACAGCTATCCAACCAGGCAGCCATTGAACTGACCCGGGAGGGTGTCGGCAAAATATTCTGCCTGGCCGGCATCGGCGGCAATCTGAGCGGATTTGTCCAGTCTGCAAAAGATATCGACCAGATGGTAACCATTGACGGCTGCAAGGTGGGATGTGCCAAGGCCATCCTGGAACAGGCCGGGGTGCCGTTACAAGAGCATGTGGTGATTACCGACCTGGGCATTGAAAAAAACAAAAACTTCAGCCTCAAGGCTGAAGAGATTGCCAGGGTGAAATCCGCAGTATTGGACGTCTGCGGCACCGGAGCGCCAGCAGATGCCGGTCAGGCACCCAAGACCATCGGATGCTGCGGATAACAATAAAAACAGGTAATTTAAAAAGGACAAGTCCCTGATGACCCGAACCATCTATATGAAACAATGGACCCTCACCGCACTGGCCGCCTTGCTCATAGGACTGGCGGTCCTTTCGGCAGCGGCTCGGACCGCCCACGCAAAAACGGTGCAAGACCTTTATCCTCTGCTGTCGGACCGGTTTATCAAATCCGCGACCCTCACCGCTTCGGAAGATGACCTGATTCTGAAAACCGACACCGGCATCGTGCTGACACAGACACGGATGAAAAAAACCCTGGATCAGCATGACCCCAGATTGAAAGACCAGTTGGAAAACAACCTGATTTTTCTTGCGGAACAGGAGATTCTCACCCTGATCCTGGAAGATGAGGTGAAAAAAAGCGGCATGGCAGACGGAAACGCCGTGACCCAGGAACAGATTGCCGCATTTCTGCAGTCCAAAGTGGCGGATCAGACCGTATCCGAGCAGGAGATAAAAGCCTTTTATGATGAAAACAAGGAGATGGTCGGGGGCATGCCCTTTGATCAGGTGGAAGACAGCATCAAACAATTTCTGCTGGAAAATAAACAACAGACCGCGGTCCGGACCTATATTCATGATCTGGGACAACACCACCAGATCCGCATCAATGAAAAATGGTTGGATGCCCAGTACAAGCGGATGACCGACAACCCGGTGGACAAAGCACGGCTGTCCGGAAAACCCACTATGGTGGAATTCGGTGCCACCGGGTGTGTCCCCTGTGACATGATGCAGCCCATCCTGGACAAGCTGAAGAAAAAATTTCCCGACACGCTGAACATCGTGTTCATCCATGTGCATGAACACCAGGTATTGTCCGGCCGGTACGGCATCCAGTCCATCCCGGTCCAGGCGTTTTTCGATGCCAACGGACAGGAGGTGTTCCGGCACACGGGATTTTATCCGGAAGAAGAGGTGATGAAACAGCTGAAAAAAATGGGGGTTGCCCAGTGAAACAGATCCGTATCCTCGTTTATATCGTCATCGCCATTGTTGCCGCGGCCACCCTTTATAATCTCCAGTTTAAAAACAAATCCACTGCAGAGCGTACCAGCGGCACCGTGGAATCAGATGTCCGCTATGATTTCAATGAGTTGCCGGTAAAGGGTATGGTCACCATGATCGACTTAGGGGCCACCGAATGCATTCCCTGCAAGATGATGGCCCCGATCCTGAAAAAACTGGAAGCAGCTTACCGGGACCGGGCCGTGATCGCGTTCATAGATGTATGGAAACACCGGGACCAGGCCCCCCGGTTCGGGATCAGGGCCATTCCCACCCAGGTTTTTTTTGGTCCTGACGGAAAGGAAGTATACCGCCACCAGGGTTTCATGAGTGAAGATGCCATTGTGGAACAATTAACCCGAATGGGGGTTGAAAAACCCGCCCTTTAGATTGACAAGGAGCTTTTGATGCTTGATTCCCTTTTTCTGACCGTGAACCAGTGGATGACCGGCGGCATCATGGTCGCAGCAGTGGGATCATTTTTGTGGGGCATGATCAGTGTGTTGTTCAGCCCCTGCCACCTGGCCTCCATCCCGCTGATCGTCGGCTATGTGGGGGGCCAGGAAAAAATGGTCCACCCGCGCCAGGCTGGCATCTATTCCGCGCTTTTCACTTTCGGCCTGTTTATCACCATTGCGCTTATCGGCATCATCTGCGCCCTGCTGGGCCGGATGCTGGGGGATGTGGGAAACTACTGGCAGATTCTGGTGGGCGCCGTTCTGGTATGGGTGGCTCTGGGTATGCTCGGGGTTGAAAAATGTTCGTTGTCAGGGGGTCCTATGCACCGCCTGAAACTCAAAGGCATGACCGGGGCCTTTGTGCTGGGGCTGGCCTACGGGGTGTTGTCCGGTTCATGTACCTTCGGGTTTATCGCCCCTATTCTGGCGTTGATCACCATCCAGGAAAAAGTGATGACCGGCATCATTCTCATCATCCTGTTCGGTATCGGCCACTGCCTGCCCATCGTCATTGCCGGCAGTTCCACCGCCCTGGTGAAAAAACTGCTGGAAAGCAGCGCCTGGAGCGGGGCCGGCATGTGGTTTAGAAAACTGGCCGGTGTCACTATCATGCTGCTGGGCCTGTATTTCATTGCCAATCCCTTTTTCCCGGCCCTGCAAGCGGTATAAACCGGTAACACAGCCAACCCGAGGAGATATGACATGCTGTTGAAGAGCTATTCTCTGGAAATATTCAAATCCAAATGTCAGGCAGATGCCGAAGGCGTGCACTGTTTTGCCCA
>JAABSS010000275.1 GCA_011390235.1 Desulfotignum sp. | reverse complement strand
TAAGCTGTCCACCTATACCCTGAAATACCTGTCCGGTTTTTCCCGGGCACGCATACAGATCCAGGGCAAAGAAAATATTCCGGAAGGTTCCGTGGTTTTCTGTGCCAACCATTTCACCCGCATTGAAACCGTGTTTCTTCCCCACCATATCCATACCATCACAGGAAAACAAGTCTGGTCCCTGGCAGCACAGGAGTTGTTCCAGGTGCCGGTGCTTGAAGGGCTGCTGCAGCGCCTGGGGGCGGTGTCAACAGACGCACCCGACAGGGATGACCTGCTGCTCAAAACCCTTTTGTCCGGCGAAGCCCACTGGATCATTTTTCCGGAAGGCATGATGGTAAAAAACAAAAAACTGATCAAAAACGGTCAGTTTGTTCTGACAGATGATGCAGGGAATATGCGTCCCCACACCGGGGCTGCGGTGGTTGCGCTGCGGTGTGCTTTTTTCCGGGAACGGCTGCGCCGCCTCAAAGCATCAGGTGCCAAAGAGTTTTACCGGCTGGCCGCAGAACTGGATATTGAAAATATGGATGCCGTGCTGGAACAGTCCACCCATATTGTACCGGTGAACATCACCTATTATCCGGCCAACCCCCGGGAAAATATAATGGGCTCCATTGCAAAACTGCTGATGAAAGAACCATCCAAACGGGTGCTGGATGAACTCATGACAGAAGGCGCCATGCTGTTCACCGGCGTTGATATCACTATCCGGTTCGGTACCCCTATTGACATGAAAGCCTACCTTTCACACCCTTACCTGGAAAGCCTGCTTGTGGTAAAACGGCGGGTGCGGCCTTTTGAGGATCTTGCTTCCAGGCAGCTTTCACGACAGATCGCCACAACCGTGATGGAACGTTACATGACACAGGTGTACCGGCTTACCACCCTCAACCATGACCATGTCATGGCTTGCATTCTCAAGCACTATCCCTATAACCGGAACGGTATTGACCGGTATGAATTTGCCTGCAAGGTATATTATGCCATTACCTGTCTGGTTTTAAACCGTATATGTTATGTGACAGATGAATTTTTGCATAACCAGACCCATCTTTTGGTGGATGACCGCTTGAACCGCATAGCAAATTTTCTGACCCTGGCCCAAAAAACCGGGGTTATCCGCTTTGATGGGGAGCGATTCTTCAAAGATCAGACCCGATTTTACACAGTATCGGAATTTCATGCCATCCGTATGGAAAATCCCCTTCTGGTGATGGCCAATGAAGTGGAACCGGTAACAGAAGCTGAAATATGCCTTAAAAAAATTGCCCAAAAACCACACCACGAAATACGACAGTTGGTGAAAAACCGCATTATTGAAAAGATGTATATGGATTTTACAACTGATTATGCGGTTCATTATATCGAAGGAGAAACCAAGAAAAAACGTATCGGCAGGCCCCTGTTTTTACATCAGGTGAACAAAAAATCCGGTGTTCTGCTGATTCACGGATACATGGCTGCACCAGAAGAAATGAAACCCTTTGCAAGGTATCTGTATTCACAAGGATTCACAGTGCATGTCCCCCGGCTCAAAGGCCATGGCACCTCTCCTGAAGATCTGGCAGGAACCAGATATGAACTGTGGATGGAATCGGTTGAAGAAGCCTGGGTGTGGCTGCGGCATTCCTGTGCAAAGATGGCTGTTGGCGGGTTTTCAACCGGGGCAGGCCTGGCGCTTGAACTGGCTACACGAGTGCAGGATTTTGAGGCTGTTTTTGCTGTGGCTCCCCCCATGCGCCTCAATGATATGGGGTCTTATTTTGTGCCGGCCATCGATACCTGGAATACCATGTTTAAACGGATAAACCTGAAAGCGATGACCAGGGAGTTCGTTGACAACCATCCGGAAAATCCCCATATCAATTATATGCGCAATCCTGTTTCCGGGGTGCACCAGCTGGCAAAGCTCATGTTACAGCTGGAGCCCAAATTAAAAACCATTGAAAAACCGGTTCTGGTGGTCCAGTCCAGAAAGGATCCGGTGGTAAATCCCAAAGGAACACAAAAATTGTTCAATCAACTGGGATCAGAGATGAAAGAATTTTATCTTTTTGATTACGACCGCCATGGCATTTTAAGGGGAAATGGGGTGAACAGAGTATACCAGGCCATTGAAAATTTTTTGCTGCAGTGGATATAACACCATACGCCATAAAAAAGGCCCTGGACAGGCAAACACCTTTCCAGGGCCTTTTTTAGAAACCCAAGAAACAAGATCTATGTGTTTTCTTCCACCAGCATCATGGTGGCGGGTTCCAAAAGAAATTTCTGATTGGTGTTGTTACCGTCCTTGAGAACAATGGCCTGGATTTTATTGTTTACCGGCTGTAAAAAAACGGCCTTGTCAAACAATTCCTGCCTGATTTCCAGCTGCACTGGATATCCATCCTTGCCCAGGGCTTCATCTCTGTGGCTTCGCATGGCAAACCAGATGGAAATGGCAAACTCCTGGTTCAAAGATTTCAGTTCTTCTAAAAGATCTGTGATATCTTCATCAAAATCAAGCCCGTCAATGATCATGATAGCCGGCATGGGCAGCTGGGCTTTTTTAAAGCTTTTCAGGTAGTCCCTGATTTTGGTGGTATCAAAGCTGGCTTCGTTGTAGCTGATCCCTACTTTGTTTAAATTTATATCATCCCACAGACGCACCGCCTTCTGGGGATCCACATACCCGATACTGTCCACCAGATTGGTATAACCTTCATTGTAGCGCAGATTTATCTTTTCCATGGAATCATCCAGGCTGACATGCACAATTTTTTCATCCTGCAGCAGCCGGGTTAATGCTATCTGCACAAGAAATCTGGTTTTGCCCACACCTGCTCTGGAAAGGACCGCACCAAAATTGCTGCTGGTGATATTGCCAATGCCGATGATTTTTTCAATCGGACTTCGGAGATTGAGATCTTTTTTTAACATATTCCCTCTCTTTATATTGCGATCTTAGGCTTTGTTTTCTTCTTGTTTTTGTTTGATAATATCTTCGGCAATTGACTGGGGAACCTGTTTGTAGGAAGAAAATTCCATGGTAAACTGGGCTTTCCCCTGGGTGGCCGACCGCAAAATAGTGGAAAACCCGAACATTTCAGACAAGGGCACCTGGCTTTCAATGACAGACATGACCCCTTCTTCCTGGGAGCCCTGGATAATTCCCCGTCTCTGGTTGATCAATCCCATGCACGAGCCCTGGAATTCATTGGGGGTTTCAATAACCACCTTCATGATGGGTTCTTTGATTACCGGTCTGGCTTTGCCATAGGCTTCCAGAAAAGCGCCTCTGGCTGCAGCCTGAAATGCCATTTCCGATGAATCCACTGCATGGTATGCGCCGTCATCAATGGTCACCCGGATACCTGTGACCGGGAATTCCAGTTTGGGACCTTTTGCCATGCAGGCCTGAAAGCCTTTTTCACAGGCAGGAATATACTGGGTGGGAATTCTGCCGCCGGTAATTTTGTTTACAAATTCAAATTCTTCTTCACATGGTTCCATGGCACCGGCCACCCGGCCGAACTGACCTGCACCGCCGGTCTGTTTTTTATGGGTGTAATTGAACAAGGCCTTCTGGGTAATGGTTTCCCTGTAGGCAACTCTGGGTTTTCCTGTGGTGACTTCTGCCTGGTATTCACGCTTCATTCTTTCCACATAGACCTCCAGATGCAGTTCTCCCATGCCCTGGATAATGGTATCACCTGTTTCATGATCCACATATGTCTTAAATGTGGGATCTTCCTTGGTGAAGCGGTTCAGGGCTTTGGACATATTGATCTGGGCTTTGTTGTCTTTGGGCACGATGGAAAGGGAGATTACCGGCTCCATGACATGCATGGCCAGCATGGAATAGTTGATGCTGGGAGAGACGAAGGTGTCGCCTGAAGCACAGTCTATTCCGAACATGGCACCAATATGGCCTGCGGGAATTTCCTCCACATCTTCCATCTGGGAGGCATGCATCCGGATGAGCCGTCCTGCTTTGATTTTTTTCCCGTCCCTTGAGTTGATCAGGGTGCTGCCTTTGGTAATACTTCCCTGGTATACCCGAAGATAGGTGAGCTGACCGTACTGCCCGTCCTCCAGCTTGAAAGCCAGGGCCACCGTGGGTTTATCGAAATTACTTTCCAGAACCACGCACTCTTCATTGTTGTCCAGATCAATGGCTTCGTTATTGATGTCCAAAGGAGAGGGAAGATAATCTATCACCGCATCCAGCAGAGGCTGAACCGCCTTGTTTTTGTAAGCTGAACCCAAAAATACCGGGGTAATATGCCGTTCAAGCACACCGGTTCTGATCGCTTTTTTGATCATAACATCACTGATATCTGATTCTTCCAGAATGGCATCGGTCAGTTCTTCTGAAAAAAGAGAGGCAGCATCGATCATTTCATCTCTGGCTTCCTGTGCCTGGTCTCGCATGTTCTCAGGAATATCTTTGACCGCGACACGTTCGCCATGGTCGCCCTCAAAGAAATAGGCTTTCATGGCCACCAGGTCGATCACCCCTTCATGCCTGTCTTCAAGCCCTATGGGCAGCTGCATCAGAACTGAATTGTGTCCCAGTTTATCCTTGAGCTGCCGGGCCACCTTGGCCGGGTTTGCACCGGACCGGTCACATTTGTTGACAAATGCAATGCAGGGGACCTCATACCGTTTCATCTGCTGATCCACAGTAATGGACTGGGACTGGACCCCTGAAACCGAGCACAGAATCAGTACCACACCATCCAACACCCGCAGGGAACGCTCCACCTCCACGGTAAAATCCACATGGCCGGGCGTGTCGATAATATTGATATTGTGATTTTTCCATTCACAATAAGTGGCAGCCGAGGCAATGGTGATGCCCCGCTCTCTTTCAAGCTCCATGGAATCCATGACCGCACCGGTACCGTCTTTTCCCCTGACCTCGTTGATTTTATGAATCCTGTCCGTGTAAAACAAAACCCTTTCTGTAAGCGTGGTTTTGCCGGAATCAATATGGGCACTGATGCCGATATTTCTTACCCGCTTTAAATCTCTGATCATTTTACATTATCCTTATGAATAAAATTTGTCTTTGGAACAATAAAATCAAACGCAATTATTGCCAAAGGTATTGCCACATACTATTATTATTGCGATTTTATTAAAAAATGAATCTCAGGCTGCATTCAGCATATGAGAGACAGATTCTATATCCTGTTTGTTTAGTTTTGTCAATGGTTTATTGCGAAAAACAGTACAACCATATGTAAAATGTGCATCAACCCGGGATTTTTGACCAGATTATGGGTTGTCCGGACCGTTTTGCGGCATTTTATTTGAAGTATCCGGATGGCGTCCGGCATACATGGTGCCTTTGTCAGTTTCCATTAAAAATACTGGCATGCGGGTATTTTTTCCTGTATGTAAAACAGGTGTTTTTCATTTTTTTTTTGCTGACCAAATGAGAATAGTATTATTGGATGTGCGGTTTTTTGCCGAAAAGGAGCTGCGCCTGTGAAAGAACAGGATGTGCGTGTGTTTTGTGAGACCCTTTGTCTGGGAAGCCGGCAGATGGGTATTTCCCTTACCCAAAAACAAATAGATCAGATGGTCTGCCATGCCACCCAGCTGGAAAAGTGGAATAAGAAAACCAATCTGACAGCCATCACAGGGCCTGCAGCCATAGCACGAAAACATTTTCTTGATGCCATTGCAATTCAGCCATTTGTGCATCAGGACAGGACAATTCTGGATCTGGGATCTGGTGGCGGGTTTCCCGGACTGCCTTTGAAACTGCTCAATGAGAATATGGATATGGTGCTGGTGGATGCATCCAGGAAAAAAGTGAATTTTCTCAAACATGTTATCCGGTTGCTGGGGGCAGGGGGTATTGAGGCTATTCACGGCCGGGTGGAAAGTTTTCACCAGGATCCGGATTTTGCCGGCAGGTTTGATGCTGTTCTGGCCAGGGGGTTTGCCGGTCTGTCATCCCTTGCCAGGCTGGCAGCCCCTTTGTTACACCCCGAAGGTACCATTTATGCTTTAAAAAGTCCCACGGCAACGCAGGAAATCACTTCGTTGCTGGAAACCCAATTTATAATCCGGTGTGATTACTATACACTGCCTTTGGAAGAAGCACGCCGCTGTCTGGTAAGGCTTACGCCAAAAAAAAACAGTTCCTGAATTACAAAATCCAGGAACTGTTTTGGTCTTTAATGTGTTTTGATGTAAACGGACCGGCTTAAAGCACGGTTACATTTTTGGCAGAAGGCCCTTTCTGGCCTTCTTCAATATCAAATGAGACACGATCCCCTTCATTGAGGGATTTAAAACCGCTTGAGTTAATACCTGAGTGATGTACAAATACATCTTTTCCACCGTCTTCAACTTCGATGAATCCAAACCCTTTTGAGTCGTTAAACCATTTTACGATACCATTTGCCATGTCGGCACTCTCCTGTAATAAAAAAAATAAAAATAAAAAAATCTTCTTGCTTTGGGGAGTAATCACACGTTTAGTCGGGATATACACCTTACGGCGGAAAATAAATTGCACGCCTTTTTCTCCGGGCGCGATATTTGAATTATATAGTTCTGTTTGCAAAAGTCAAGCCTAGTTTCATATTAAAAGAAATTTTAATTTTTGCCCGGCAGGTTGTGCCATTTTCCAGGTAAGCAAAGCAAGACAAGGTCCACGCCAGACAATCCAAACTCTACCTGTCAAAGATATCTGATGTCGGGTAAAAATTCCTGCTTACATGCGATTATCACAGGATTTATTTGCAGTGAACTTGACTTTTTACCATTTTAGAACTAAAAATTAAAGTTTAATGCCAACATATGACCATAACGTGACAAACAATATTTATCCTGATTCGGAGGACGAATGGATTATAAACAGACACTGAACCTGCCTTCCACCCGGTTTGCCATGAAGGCCAACCTGCCCCAGCGGGAACCGGAGCAGCTCAAAAAATGGGATGAGAAAAAAATATATGAAAAATTGCGGGAACAATCAAAAGACAAACCGCTTTTTATTCTTCATGACGGTCCTCCCTATGCCAACGGCCATCTGCACATGGGCCATGCCATCAACAAGATTTTAAAGGATATTATTGTCAGATCCCGGCAGATGGCAGGCTTTAACGCTCCTTATGTCCCGGGATGGGACTGCCACGGCCTGCCCATTGAGCACAATGTGGACAAAAAACTGGGATCCAGGAAAAAAGAGATGACCCCGGTGCAGATCCGCAAAGAGTGCCGGTCTTATGCTGCCAGATTTGTGGATGTGCAAAGAGAGGAATTCAAGCGGTTCGGTGTGACCGGGGAGTGGGATGATCCCTATCTGACCATGAACTATGCCTATGAGGCACGGATTGCCAGAGAATGCGGCGAATTTGCCCTGTCCGGGGACATGTTTTTGGGCAAAAAACCCATCCACTGGTGCTGTTCCTGCCAGACCGCTCTGGCGGAAGCGGAAATCGAGTACCATGACCATTCCTCGCCCTCCATTTATGTGAAATTTCCTCTTAAAGAGGATATCTCTCATTTGATTCCCGGCCTGGATAATGATCCTGTTTCCCTGGTGATCTGGACCACCACCCCCTGGACCATTCCAGCCAATCTCGGGATCTGCCTGCACCCCAAATTTGTCTATGCTGCCGTTAAAACCGATGCCCACGGGGTGCTGATTCTGGCCAGAGAACTGGTGGAAAAAGTGATGCAGGCATTCGGTATTGAAAATTACACCATTGCTGGCCAGATCAGCTCCCAAGAGCTGGAACATAAAAAATGTACCCACCCCATCTATGAAAAAGATTCTCTGGTCATTTTAGGGGACCATGTTACGCTGGATGCCGGCACCGGGTGTGTGCACACCGCCCCTGGTCACGGGGCGGACGATTATGTGGTGGGCCAGAAATACAATCTGGACTGCTATTCTCCGGTGGAGGATACCGGTGTTTTTTCTTCAGATGTACCCTTGTTTGGCGGAGAATTTATCTTCAAAGCCAACAAACACATCAATGCGGTGCTGGAAGAAAAAGGGGCATTGCTGAAAAACGAACACCTGTCCCATTCCTATCCCCATTGCTGGCGGTGCAAAAATCCGGTGATTTTCAGGGCCACCCCCCAGTGGTTTATCTCCATGGACAAACAGGGCCTTCGGACAAAAACCCTTGAACAGATCAACCATGTGAAATGGATTCCCGCCTGGGGCAAAGAAAGAATTTATGCCATGATCGAGAACCGGCCGGACTGGTGTCTGTCCCGCCAGCGTTCCTGGGGGGTGCCCATCCCCATTTTTCACTGCAAAAAATGTAAAAATATCTATGTGACCAGAGAATCAGTGGACAAGGTCCATACCCTGTTTGCAGAAAATTCCTCTGACATCTGGTTTGAGAAGGATGCGGCATTTCTCATGCCTGACAATGCCAAATGTGAAGCCTGCGGCGCTGGGGAATTTACCAAAGACCACAACATCCTGGATGTGTGGTTCGATTCCGGGGTCAGCCATGCTGCTGTTCTTGCCGAACGGTCAGGATTGCAACGGCCGGCAGACATGTACCTGGAAGGATCGGATCAGCACCGGGGATGGTTTCATTCTTCTTTGCTTACAGCGGTGGGCCGTACGGGAAAAGCCCCTTACAAAGCTGTTTTGACCCATGGATTTGTGGTGGATGAGGCAGGACACAAAATGTCCAAATCCGTGGGCAATGTGGTGGCCCCGGAAAAGGTGATCAAACAGTATGGTGCTGATGTTCTGCGCCTGTGGGTGGCTTCTGCCGACTACAGAGGAGATGTGAGCATTTCCGATAATATCATCAGGCAGTTGTCTGATGCCTACCGCAGGATCCGCAACACCTGCCGGTTCATGCTGGGCAATTTCAGTGATTTTGACCTGAAAACCGATATCAGGCCTGTATCCGGCATGTGTGAGATGGACCGGTTTATTTTGCACCGGCTGTTTCAGGTGACACAAAAATCGGTGCAGGCCTATGAAAATTATGAATTTCACACCATTTATCATGCACTGCACAATTTTTGTGTGGTGGATCTGTCCGCGTTTTATCTGGATATCATCAAAGACAGGCTGTATACCTCTCCGCCAGAAAGCCCCGGGAGAAAAGATGCCCAGACCGTGATGGCCTTTATCCTGGATGCCCTGGTCAGGCTCATGGCACCCCTGCTGCCGTTTACTGCTGAAGAAATCTATACCCATATGCCTTTAGGGCAGACCGGAAAAGAAAGTGTGCACATGGAACCTATGGCTGTGCCTGATCCCCAATGGCAGGACCGGGCACTGGCAGACAAATGGAAACAGATCCTGGCCCTGCGGTCCGAGGTGACCAGGGCTCTGGAGGATGCCAGAAAAACCAAGCTCATCGGCCATCCCCTGGATGCAGCCCTTGAAATAAAACTGCCGGACACGAGTCTTAAAGAATTGCTCCGGAATCTGGACCAGGACCTGTCTGATATTTTTATTGTTTCTTCGGCCCGGCTTGTGGAAAACCTTGAACCAGGTGCTTTTCAGGGCAGAGAGATCCAGGGTCTGGAAATTGCAGTAAAAAAGGCAGCTGGACAAAAATGCGAACGGTGCTGGCGCTTCAGCAATGCCATTGGACAGGACCAGAGTCATCCCACAGCCTGCGACCGGTGTGCAGCCGCTCTGCAGCAGATTCTGTAAAAAAAACATTGTGGGAAAAAAAGAACTCATACGCCTGATTGTTGTGACCAGTGCAGTTGTTCTGATTGACCAGGCCACCAAAAAATGGATTGTGATGCACCTGGGACTGCACGAATACATTGTGGTGATTGACAATTTTTTTCATATCACCCATGTGCTGAATCCGGGCGGTGCATTCGGATTTTTTGCCACCCAGTCCCATATGGTGCGGAAAATTGTTTTTCTTTTTTTGTCATCTGTGGTGGCCCTGTTCATCTGCTGGTTTTACACCCGGGTCGCCAGAACCCATATTGTGCTGTCCTATGGCCTGGCCCTGATTTTTTCCGGCGCTGTGGGCAATCTGGTAGACCGGTTCCGTTACGGGCATGTGGTGGATTTTTTAGATTTTTATATGGGCACGGCCCACTGGCCGGCCTTTAATGTGGCAGATGCCGCTATCAGTGCGGGTATGGCTGTCCTTATATATCATGTGGTATTCAAAAAAATACCCGATTTTTAAATCAGAGGTAATATGCATCCCATCCTGTTTAACTTCGGCAGCTTCAGTCTCTATACATATGGGCTGTTTCTTGCCCTGGGGTTTATGGCAGCTGTCTGGTTTTCCAAACGCAATGCCCGATTTTATGACATAAAACCCGATGATATTTCCGATCTTTTTTTTGTGGTCCTGGTGTGTGGTCTTCTGGGGGCAAGGTTGCTGTATGTGGTCATCAATTTTGAAGAGTTCCGGTCCAATCTTCTGGACATAGTTAAAATCTGGAAAGGCGGGCTGGTCTTTTTCGGGGGATTCATCGGTGGTGTGGCCGGATCAGTGGTGATGATCAGAATAAAAAAACTTTCATTTTTCAAAACCGCGGACAGTATCTCTCCTGGTGTGGCACTGGGACATTCCATCGGCAGGCTGGGCTGTCTTTTTGCCGGGTGCTGCTACGGCCGGCAGTGTGATCTTCCCTTTGCTGTTAAATTCACCCATCCTGACAGCCTGGCACCTTTGCATATATATCTGCATCCCACCCAGATATATATGGCAGCAGCCAACCTGGCTCTGTTTTTTATTCTGGTATGGATCCAGAAACACAAACGCTTCCATGGTATGGTGTTTTTAAGCTATGTTATGATTTACAGTGTTTTCCGGTTCATCATTGAATTTTTCCGGGGGGATTTCAGAGGGGATTTTTTCTTTGATTTTTTTTCCATGTCCCAGGGAATCGGGATTGTGGTTTTTTTCATCGCCCTGGCAATGACGGTAAAACTGGCCAGATCTTCCCATGCCGACCGTTAAACACACAGACCTGGAAAAATGGATGGCCCAAGGTGCCGATACCACGCTGCCCGGATGCATACTGGTGGCAGGTGACGCTTTTCTGGTCCAGGAAAGTTTTGAACTATTAAAATCTTTTCTGCTCAAAAATGATCCTGCCGGGTGTAACCTGGACGTTCTGGATGGCCGGTCCACCCCCATGGGAGATATCATTGAACAGGTCACCACTTTTTCTTTTTTCCCTGGCAAAAAAATCATTGCCGTGAAACCGTGTCCTGTTTTTTCAACCAAACCTGGTCCCGGGGAAATTTTGTATTCGGAAAATGACCTTTCCCGGCTGGCAGACCTCGTGGAAAAAGGGATACCAGAGGAAAATTTTCTGGTGATGACCACATCTTCTTTGGACCGGCGCAGAAAAATATGCAAAATACTGGACACATCAGGATTGATCATCGACTGCACTGTGGCCCAGGGTGCCAGAAAAGCGGATCTGGATGACCAGCGGTCAGTGCTCCAGAATATTGCCCGAAAAGTTTTGAACCAGTCCGGCAAGACCATGGATCAGGCTGCTTTTTCAACACTGGCTGATCTGACCGGGTTTGATCCTGGATTGTTTGCCAAAAACCTTGAAAAACTTGTGGCGTATTCAGGAAACCGACCGGCTGTTCTCCAGGCAGATGTGCAGGCCGTCATCCACCGGGACAAAAAAGAGCCCATTTTCAGTCTCACCAATGCTTTGATGGAAAAAAATACGGGTCAAGCCATGTTCTACCTGTCCGCTCTTTTTGCGGATGGATTTCATCCTCTCCAGATCCTCAAATCTTTTGAAAACATGGTAAGACGGCTTGTTCTGGTAAAAGCTTTTGCTGATGATTTTTTTGCGGCCCATCCGGAGATCCGATCGGACCGGATAAATTTCAATACCTTTAAACAAAAAATCATGCCTGCAGTTATTGCCCGTGACGATGCTGTAAAAAAACAGATAAGAGAGCACCAGGCAATCCTGACCGCGGGGCTGTCTTCTGTTGGAAAAAAACAGGAAAAAAAAATCGCAGTGCCGCCGGATCTTTTGCTTGCTCCCAACCCCCAAAGCCCGTATCCTGTATTTCAAAATTTTGACAGATCAGCCCGATTTTCCTTAAATGAGCTTTGCTGTGCCCTCATTGCCC
>JAABSS010000262.1 GCA_011390235.1 Desulfotignum sp. | reverse complement strand
AGAAACAGCCTGCGGATGCGGCCGGACCGGATCATCCTCGGGGAGGTGCGGGGAGCGGAATCCTTTGACATGCTCCAGGCCATGAACACCGGCCATGAAGGGTCTTTGACCACCGTGCATGCCAACACCCCGAGGGATGCACTCATGCGGCTGGAAACCATGGTGGCCATGGCCAATTTCGATATTCCCACGGAGTTTATCAGAAAATTCATCTCCTCGGCCATCAATATTGTGATCCAGGTGTCCAGAATGGTGGACGGAAAGCGCAAGCTGGTGAGCCTCCAGGAGATAACCGGCATGGAAGGCAACACCATCACCATGCAGGAGATCTTTTCCTTTCAGCAGACCCGGGTGGATGCCGAAGGCAATGTCAAAGGGATCTTTAAATTCAACGGGATCCGTCCCAAATTCATCGACCGGTTTAAAGTTGCCGGCATTGAACTCAAACAGAACGCTTTTGACCAGTCGTTTCGATTTGAGGTATAGCAGGACAAGGAGGGTCTGATTTATGGATTTTATGATCATCAGTGCCATCATATTCATTGTGGTACTGGTCATAATCGAGCTGAGCCTGTATTCATACCGCAACCTCAAGGCCACCCGCCGGGCCAAGATAAAGAAACGGCTGCGCAAATACACCTTTAAGGAAACACCGGGCGGGGACATTGTCAAAAACAGGCGGCTCAGCGACATTGACCTGCTGAACAGGATCCTGCTGTCCTCCACCTTCATCAAGAACCTGGACCAGCTGGTGCTACAGGCCAATGTAAAATTTCCTCTCAGCATTTATATTCTTTCGGCCTTTTTCCTGGCCGCTTTCAGCGGCATGATCGCCCTGATCCTGTGGAACAGCATGGTGATTTCAGTAATATGTGCCTTCTTTGCCATGATGCTGCCCTATGTGTACCTGGTGAACCTGAAAACCAGGCGCTCCCGGAGATTTCAAAGCCAGCTCCACGAGGGCCTGGATTTGATCGCCCGGGCTTTGCGGGCCGGGCATTCCTTTACCAGCAGCCTGCACTTGGCCAGTGAGGAATTTGACGACCCCCTGGGAACCGAGTTTGAAGAAACACTGGATGAGATAAATTTCGGAGTGAGTGTGCCGGATGCCTTGAGAAACTTGATGGACCGGGTGGACTGCAGGGAACTCAAGTTTTTTGTCATGTCCGTGATCATCCAGAGAGAAACCGGCGGGAACCTGGCAGCCCTGATCGAAAGCCTTGCCCATATTGTCCGGGAGCGGTTCCGGTTTGAGGGAAATGTTCGGATACTGTCTGCGGAAGGGCGGCTCTCCGGGGTGATTCTTATCATGATTCCCATTCTCATCGGGCTGTTTATCTACATGACCACACCAGGATTTATAAAGCCCCTGCTCGAAGAACCCATCGGCCATATCATGCTGGCCACATCCGGCGTCTGTATCATTTTGGGCGCCATTGTCATAAAACAAATGGTTAAAATAGATGTATAACAATCCGGATTTTTACTCATGACTGCTTTTTTGAACCAAGACTTATCCGCCATCCTTTTTCCCATATTTTTTGTAGCCATTTTCCTGTTCTGCATGGGGGTGGTCATGTTTGTGCGGCAGCGGAATAAAAACAAAGCCATGGTCAAAAAGATTCAACATGGCGGATTCATGGATGACGAACGGATCGATCTGGGTGCGCAGACCAGAAAACTTCCCCATGCAGATGAGAAAAGAAATCCGGTTGCCTCTTTTTTCAGTTTTTTCAGCACCAGGGGCCGCAAAAAAGAACAGGACCGGGAACTGGATGATCCCGGCGCAATGCGGGTGAAGTTCCTGCAGGCCGGTATCAGGGCAAAGAACTTTGAGGCCGCGTTTTTCGGGGCCAAGCTGTTCCTGCCGATTTTGTTCATCACCCTGTTCCTGGTAATCAGGATTTTCTTTTTTCCGGTCATGGGCAATCCCATGACCATTTTTCTCACCGTCTTCCTGGGTTTGTTCGGATTTTACCTGCCGGAAATCTGGCTGAAGCAGAAAACCGACAAGCGCAAGATCGCCCTTTTCAAGGCTCTGCCCGATGCCATGGACCTGCTGGTGGTGTGTGTGGAAGCTGGGATGGGGCTGGATGCGGCCCTGCTCAAGGTGGGAGAGGAAGTCAAACACACCTATCCTGATTTGAGCAGAGAATTCTATTACCTCAACCTGGAGATGCGGGCAGGAAAACAGCGCCAGGAAGCCCTGAAAAACTTGGGTATACGCACCGGGATCGATGAGATGAACAGCCTGGTGACCCTGCTGATTCAGACCGACAAGTTCGGCACCAGCGTGTCCAAGGCCCTGCAGGTGTTTTCCGACTCCTTCCGGACCAAGCGGTACCAGATGGCCGAAGAAATTGCCGCCAAACTGCCGGTGAAGATCCTGATCCCTTTGATTCTGTTTATTTTCCCGGCCCTGTTCGTGGTGATCCTGGGGCCGGCCGCCATCACCATTTACCAGAACATTATCATGAGATAGACAGTGAAACGAATGCGTGTCTGCATAAAACTGATACCAGCTGTACTTATACTGCTTGCAGGGCTTTTGTCCATGGGCTGCGGCACAAAAACCATCTCCACGACACCTGAGATCACCTATGGTAACCCGAAGTACAAACATTATAAGGACTTGCCGCAGTTCAAATATGACAGTGCTGCAGATGCCCGTAAAAAAGAAAAACAGGCGGAAAAACCGGTTTCCGCAGATGAATATGAGCAGCTGGGGGATGCGTTTTTAAAGCAGGGCAATTATTTCATGGCCTTTACCCAGTATGAAAAATCCCTTGAAAAAAATCCGGAAAATGTGCAGGCCCTTTATAAACAGGGCATTGCCCTGCTCAGGGAGGGAAAAGCAGATACCGCCATAGAAAGGTTCAGGCAGGTAACAGGAAAACAGCCCGGTTTTGCCCTGGCCTGGGAAGGGATGGGCCGGGCATATCTGGCCCTTGACAATACCAGGGCCGCGAAGGTCAATTTTAAAACAGCCATTTCCTATGACCCGCTGCTGTGGCGGTCCTACCAGTACCTGGGCCTGATTCATGATAAAAACAAAGAACGGGATGCCGCTGTATCCGCCTACAATGCGGCTCTGACCATCAATCCGGATGCCGGATTCATCCACAATAACCTGGGGGTGTCCCTGTCTGCTGCCGGGCGCAGCCGGGAGGCGGTGGAGTCCTTTAAACAGGCTTTGTCACAGGGATATACCAGCAAGACCGTTTTCAACAACCTGGGATGGGCCCTGTGTGACCTGGCGCGGTATGATGAAGCCTTTCAGGCCTTT
>JAABSS010000261.1 GCA_011390235.1 Desulfotignum sp. | reverse complement strand
GTTCTGTGCAGCACTCTGTCCCAAGAACCTCCCCTGGTGGTGTCCTGTGCCCGGCCCGATCACAGGACACCACCAGAGGCTCCCCATAGAAGTGCACGCTACTATAGCAAATATTGAAGTGATTATGCCGCAACAGATCCAACAGGTTGTTTTCTCACAGGTCACCCCGTTTCTGCCGCCTGCCGGATGGCATGGACCAGCGTTGTAATGTCATCCAGGGTTGTGGCTGGCGAGATAATTACCATGCGCAGGAAGCGTTGGTTCTCAATACTGCTGGAGGACAAATAAAAATTTCCCTCAAAGATGAGCCGATCCCGTATGGCAAGCTGATCCGTGTCAGAGCCTGTATGCCGAAAACACAAAATATTGCTTTCCGGTGTATATGGGACATCAAAATCCGGCTGGGAGGCGATAAATGCGTGGGCGGAACAGGTCAGGTCAATACAGCTGTCAATGTATTCCGCCATGCCGGTTTCCCCCAGGGCGGCAAAGGCCATGAAAAACCGCAGTCCCAGTCCTGCCTTGGTACATTCCACTGTCTGGGAGATAAAATCAAATCCTGGCTGATATTTGTCATGGAAAAGATACCCGGCATCATGCTGAAATGCATGGTCCAGGGTGGCGGCATGCCTCACCAGAAGGGCTGCACACACTGTGGGGGTCCGCAGCATTTTATGGGCATCCAGGATCAAAGAATCCGCCTTTTCCAGGCCGGTCAGCAGGTGCCGATATTTTTTGGAAAACAGAAGACTCCCGCCATGGGCACCGTCCACATGGAACCAGATGCTGTGTTCCTTACAGATATCAGCAATGGCATCAATGGGGTCGAACAGACCGGTGCCGGTGGCACAGGCATTGGCAATGAGGGCCACAATGCTGCGGCCTGCTTTCCGGGCTTTTTCAATGGATTTTTTCACCTGGTCCGGGTGTATCCGCCCCATGCGGTCTGTCGGGATTCCTACCACGTTTTTTTCACCAATCCCCAGTATCCCGGCTGTCTTGGATATCGAATAGTGGCAGCTGTCCGGGGCCAGAATGGCCAGGCCGCTGGCACATCCGTTTTCCCGTAACGCCGGATCCAGGTGGTTTCTGGCGGTCATCAGGGCGGTCATGTTGGCCAGAGAACCGCCATGGGTCAACACCCCTGCCCCGTGGTCAAAGGTCAGTCGCTGTTTGGTGTCAAAGGGCATCTGCGGCCACCCCACCCGGTCCAGGATCTGGTTGACCATGAAAAACTCGATGGCAGCGGCAGCCGGACCCATTTCATAGATGGCCATGGCATTGTTGGTGACACCGTCAATGAAAGATCCCAGTGCAGCCAGGGGATGGGGATTCCCCACCTGGTGGGACAGATACCCCGGGTGGTGCAGCCGGGTGGTATTGTCCAGGTAAGCTGACAAAAACCGGTCCAGCCGGCTGCCTGATAATCCCCCTTCCCGGAAGATTGCTGCCAGATCCAGTTGTCCGTGAATCATTTCTATGGTTTCCTGATGGATGACCGGTTTTTTTGCCTGCCGGCTTTCTTCCAGGTAGCGGTCCAGTGACGCAAGAACCTGTTTTCCGTCTATGGTAAAGGTCATGATCGGGCTCCAGTATCAGTATTTACAGGTATGGTAAATCATTGGTATTATAATTATTCAACTGCGTTGGTTTAGCTGTATACCATTTTTGGCATTTTTATGCGATTGTTGCTTTGATGTATTTATGTTTTGCATGTGCCTGTGGATATTTTTTTCTGATGAACATTTCTATTGACAGACATCACATAAGTTATAAGAATATGACCGCATGAACCTCGCATTCATCCATGAACCGGCCCGGAAAACCCCGGTATTGACAGAAACAGATGTGGTGGTGGTGGGTGCAGGCCCGTCCGGACTTGCCGCAGCCGTCGCAGCTGCCAGACAGGGGGTGGAAACCCTGCTGGTGGAACGGTACGGCTGCTTTGGCGGCAACATCACCCAGGCCATGGTGGAATCCATTGGCTGGTACCGGCATGAAGGCACGGTGGAATCCCCTGGCATAGGGCTGGAATTTGAGGCGGAAGCCAGAAAGTTCAGCGGTGAGCGCAAAGAACCCCAATCCATTTCCCAGGCCCTGGAGGCGGACACTTTCAAATGCGTGGCCGACCAGATGGTGCAACAGGCCGGGATCAAGCCGTTTCTACATTGCCTTGGAGTGGCCCCCCTCCTGTCGGGAAACACCGTCACCGGGGTGGTGACGGAGAGCAAACAGGGCCGTCAGGCCATACTGGCAAAAACCGTGATCGACTGCACCGGTGATGCAGACATTGCCTTCCAGGCCGGGGTTCCCTGCACCCATCCGCCAAAGCATCTGCTGGAGGGGGTATCGGTTTCGTTCGGGTGCAGCGGGGTGGACCGCCGTCGTTTCCTGGACTATGTGAAACAACACCCCGGAACCCTGGGCCAGTGGGCCGGAGAAACCACAGGAAAAGAAGACAGCCTGTTCAGTCCCTACCTGGCCGACCCCTTTGACAGGGCACGGGCTGCCGGTGAAATCCCGACAGAGGTCTTGACGGCCGGATTCTGGAGCAGCCTCACGGACACGGGCGAGGCCACCTATATGAACATGACCTATATGCCGGGTATGGATCCCACAAAAATCACGGACCTCACCCACGGGGAGATGGAAGGCAGAAAACAGGCCATGGCCGCCATTGCGGCCCTGCGCAAATACACCCCAGGGTTTGAAAACGCCCGGCTGCGCACATTCGGTTCTTCTTTAGGGGTGCGAGAGTCCCGGAAAATCACAGGCCGTCACACCATGACCGGGGAACAGGTGCAGAACCAGGCCCGGTTTGAAGACAGCATCGGCATTTTTCCGGAATTCCTGGATGCCTACGGCGTGGTGATCATTCCCACCACAGGCAGGTATTTTCAGGTGCCCTACGGCATCATGCTGCCCGGTTCCGTGGAAAACCTGCTGGTGGCGGGCCGGTGTGTGTCCGGGGACAGGATCTCCCATGCGGCCCTGCGCCAGATGATGTGCTGCACCGTCACCGGGCAGGGCGCCGGCACGGCTGCGGCCGTGGCCGTCAAAACCGGCACCACCTGCCGAAAGGTGGATATCAAAAAGGTCCAGTCCGCCCTGAAACGCCAGGGCGTAAGAATCCAATAAAATAAAGACATCCCGGGTCTTCAGCAAAGCAGACCGGAATAACGGCAATATGATCAGACCAGGGTGATCACCAGCTCCCTCATACCCCTTTGAACCTGGCTTCCCGCCGTTCCAGAAAAGAGTCCAGGCCCTCCTGGACATCCCGGGTTT
>JAABSS010000260.1 GCA_011390235.1 Desulfotignum sp. | reverse complement strand
CGATTCCCTGGCCTGACCGGACAATGGCGGTATTGATGCCGATCACTTCACCGTCCAGGTTGAGCAGAGGACCGCCGCTGTTACCCGGGTTAATGGAGGCATCGGTCTGAATAAAATCATCATAAGGGCCGGATCCCAGAATCCGTCCCTTGGCTGATATAATACCTGCTGTGACGGTCTGTTCAAGACCAAAGGGGCTGCCGATGGCCACCACCCAGGATCCTATTTGTGCATCTTTGGATCTGCCGAATTTCAGCGGCTGCAGATCTTTTGCATCCACCTTGATAAGGGCCAGGTCGGTCATGGGATCGGTTCCCACAATTTTGGCGTCATATTCCTCTTTGTCATGGAGGATAACCTTTATTTCATCCGCATCCTTTATCACATGGTTATTGGTGACAATATATCCGTCTTTGCTGATGATAAATCCGGATCCCAGACTCTGTTCCTTGCGGTCCCGGGGCTGCTGGTTGAAAAAGGGTGAAAAAAACTCTTCCAGACCTTCTCTGTTACCAAAGGGCTGACCAAAAAAATGCTGAAATACCCTGCCTCCCCCCTGGATGGTTTTAACGGTCTGAATATTGACCACTGCAGGTTTGACTTCCCGGGCAAGCTCGGAAAAACTGGCCGGAATCATCTGAAAATTTTTCGCTGCCAGGGTCGGCACCGGCAGCATCACAAGGCTGACGAACATAACCAGAAGAACTGCTCTGATTTTATTGATGTGTTTCATGGGTCTTCTCCTTTTCAATAGGTTCAAAAATATATACCAAACCATAATTTATTCTATTCCTGCTATTATAATACCGAAATATGATGTTTAAATGACCTGAAAATTACAATACGGTAATGTAAGGGTAAAAACAGATCCCCTGCCGGGTGTGCTTTTTACCCGGACATCTCCCCCATGTGCCCGGACAATAGTTCTGGCCAGAGGCAACCCCAGTCCTGTGCCCGGACTGTTCCTGGATGATTCAGCCCGGAAAAACCGTTCAAAAATGCGCTCCTGGAAGCGGGGATCAATTCCCGGCCCGGAATCAATCACCTGAATAGCAAGGTTTTCACCGGGTTTTTGCCTGGTCTGAACCATAACCTGTCCCCCTTTGTCCGTATATTTCAGGGCATTGTCCACAAGATTGGAAAATGCGCGCTGGAGCATTTTAATATCTGCATTCACATAAAAAGTATGTGCAACACTGCAGGTAAATTGAATCTGCCTGTCCTCTGCAACCGGTACAAACAGATCACAGGCTTGCTGAATCATCCGGGTTATATCCACCTGCTGAAACTGAAATCCGCTTTCTCCTGCCTCTGTTCGGGAAATGACCAGCATGGTATTGATCATATCTAATAGCCTGTCGGACTCCTCAATAGTATCAGCAGCCATAGCATAAAAATCATCCATGGTATCACCCTGTATCATGGCCATTTCCGCTGCTCCCCGAATCCGTGTAACCGGACTTTTCAAATCATGGGCTATATTGTCCCCCATTTCCCGGACACTGTTAACCAGGGTCTGGATACGGTCCAGCATCTGGTTAAAGGTATTGGCCAGATGATCCAGTTCATCTTTGCTGCCGGTTTCAGGCACCCGTTTCTGGAGATTTGAACCTGTAATCTGCTTGGCGGTTCGGGTAATGGTATCCACCCCCAGCAATGCCTTGCGCACCAGGAACCAGCCGGAAAGAGCAGAAAAACCGATGATAAATGCCATGGCCACCACAAATACCAGTTTAAAGGCATTGAGAAATTTGGCCTGTACGTCCATGGCAGTACCGGTTTGTAAAATTACATTGCGTGCAACAAAGGCATACAGAATGCGTGCCTTTTGGGTATTGTCCACAGTACGGGTGTCAAATACATGGGATTTTTTTTTCACCAGCAGATCCAGCAGTTGCTGGTTCACTTTGATATCCTTCCAATAAGACATGTGGGAGGATGCAAACACCTCTCCATTGGGATAAAGCAGTCTGAAAAATATCAGTTTCTCTCCGGCTGCCTGGGCTTCTATAACTGCAAGGTTACTGGCTCCCGGCAGTCCGCTCTGTTGAATAACTGCGGAAAACTGGTTGGCTTTTTCCAGCAGTTCCTGGTCGGTCTGGTCCTGAAGGGTGGACACGGCCAGATAATAAAAAAGCACAAATGCCACACAGGCGGATATGGAAAAAATCCCGGTATACCAGAGGGTGAGACGAAAACTGATGGTCCTGAAAAGATCAGGCATCCTGTATCCTTAATACATATCCGGCACCCCTTACCGTGTGAATCAGTTTTACAGGGAAATCTTTGTCGATTTTTTCCCGTAACCGGCAGATTCTTGCCTCCACCACATTTGTCATGGGATCAAAATTATAATTCCACACATGTTCCATGATCATGGTTTTGGACACCACCCGTTCCCGGTTGCGCAGCAGGTACTCCAGCAGAGAAAATTCCAGGGGCTGCAGATCGATGGCATTGTCCCCTCTTTTGACCTGGCGTTTCACAATATCCAAAGACAGGTCTTCATAAGAAAGGATGACCGGATCTGTTATATTGCCGGCCCTTCTGATCAATGCCTGGATCCGGGCCAGCAGCTCGGAAAAAGCAAAGGGTTTGGTCAGATAATCATCTGCACCTGCCTCAAGACCCCTGACACGGTCTTCCACACGGTCCCTGGCGCTCAGCACAATAATAGGGGTATTGTTATCATGTGCCCGGATTTTGCCTATCAGAGAAAATCCATCCAGTTCCGGCAGCATAATATCAATGATCAGGGTATCATAAGATTTTTCAAACGCTTTTTCAAATCCCAGAATTCCTGTGGGTGCGGTATCCATGCCAAATCCGGAAGCCCGCAGTCCTTTTTCCACAAATCGGGCGATTTTTTGATCATCTTCCACCAGCAGCACCCTCATGAACGTGTACTCTCCAAAATAATTTTTTGCCGGACATTTCTTGTGATGATATTACGGATCATGTCATTATTATATGCTCCCCCCGTGGATAATCAATATTGAATTGATTTTTTTTGACAAAAACGGTATTGTAATTACAGGATTTTGACCCTCTTACTATAAATCAAGGAAACCGACCTGTTCATGAAATATACTTGGTGGATTTTACAGATTGTGCTGATGCTGGTTTCTGTTTTTTTCTGTTTTTTTGGATTTGACCTGCTCATGGCATCCTATGGGCTTGAAGACCCTTTCAGTTTTATCATGACCTTTTTTGCCGCCAACTTTATTTTACTCATCAGTACCGCCCTGGTATTCACGTTTGTCATCAAAATGGTCCGGGTATTCATTCGGATCCAGAACAACATCTAATTT
>JAABSS010000259.1 GCA_011390235.1 Desulfotignum sp. | reverse complement strand
CGGCCGCATATGTGTCGGATGTGGACCGGGACCGTTGCGATTCTCTGCTGGCGGAGTTGAGATCCGGGCACCTGGCGTTTTTGTTCACCGTGGACAAGTTCAGCGAAGGCGTGGATGTGCCGGAGATCAACATGGTGCTGTTTTTGCGGCCCACCCAGAGCCTGACCGTGTTTCTCCAGCAGCTGGGCCGGGGGCTGCGCCAGGCCCCGGAAAAAGAGTGTCTGACCGTGCTGGATTTTGTGGGACAGGTGCACCGGAAATACCGCATGGACATCCGGTTGAAAGCCCTGCTGCCCCGGCACCGGTATGGCATTGACCGGGAAGTGGCGCAGAATTTCCCGCATCTGCCGGCCGGGTGTGCCATCCAGTTTGACCGGATATCCAAAGGGTATGTCCTGGAAAACATCCGGGCCAACCTGCAGAACCTGGCGGCCCAGGTGCCGGAACGGCTCCAGACCTTTACCTCGGAAACCGGGCAGGCACTGACCTTTGGCAGGTTTGTCCAGTATCATGAATATGAACCGGAGCGGCTGCTGGTGTCGGACACGTGGACCGGGTGGAAAGCCAGGGCACAGCTGGCACCGGCCCCGTCTGATCCGGATCTGGCCTGGCTGAAACGATCCCTGGTGAGGGCCGCATTTATTTCCGGGCCGGGGGAGATCGGGCGGCTGCGGCAGATCATTGGCCGGCTGGCTTCCGGAGATGTTTCCGGCGCCCTGGAGCTGGCAGGAGAACAGGCCAATGCCATATATTACCGGCTGTGGGGCGACAAAGCGGACCGGTTTGGGTTTGCTGATCTGTCGGATGCGTTCTACCGCCTCATACAAAATCCTTCCATTCTCCGGGATATGGATGAAATCCTGGCCTGGGCCCGGGACGTCTCTCCGGTTGCCGGGATCGTGCCGGACCTGCCGTTTCCCTGTTCCCTGGAGGTGCATGCCCAATTCAGCGCCACAGATATCCTGGCCGCATTTGACCGGGCCACCCTGGCTTCTGCCGGGCAAAAGGGCACCGGGGTGCTGCATTTCAAGGATATCAAGGCCTATGCTCTGCTGATCACGTTCCAGAAAACCGAAAAAGAGTTTTCCCCCACCACCATGTATGCGGATTATCCCATCAGCCGGTCCCTGCTGCACTGGGAGTCCCAGTCCAACACAGCCCTGGACTCGCCCACCGGACAGAACCTGGTGCATCACGAGATTCGGGGATACACCATATTGGTGTTTGCCCGGCCGAAGAAAAAACACAATAACTGTACGGTGCCGTTTGTGTTTTTAGGGCCGGCCAGGCATGTGAGCCATCAAAAAGAACGGCCCATCCAGATGGTATGGGAGCTGCGGTATCCCATGCCCGTGGAGATGTTTGAGGAGAATAAGCAGGGCGGGTGATGCTGAAAAACAAGGTTCGTTCGCTTTCTGTTCAGCAATGAATCACAAAGAACCGTTTTCTGTTTCGCCTTGATTATCAGGTCAAAATCAGACATATTGCCATCATATATATACAAATGGCATCAATAAGATTTTCACCAGAAGTAGTAAAGAATGATAATAGAGGATTTTAATCAACATCGATTTTAGAAATAAATAAGATGACAATGGGATAACTGATGCCTTCAACAATATATCATTATGGCAAATTCCCTCCTAAAGAGATAGGGTGGAACAGATTGATTCCCCTGATCGGGCCGGCAAACGCAGCCCTTGCAAGATATGATGGAACCCTCTCAGCTATTCCCAATGCATCCATTCTATTGAGCCCCTTGACGACACAGGAAGCTGTGTTGTCTTCAAAAATCGAAGGCACCCAGGCAACAATGGGAGAAGTTCTGGAATATGAGGCTGAAAAGAATCCCAAGGGTTTCTCTTATGAGCGCGAAGCTGATATTAATGAAGTTTTAAATTACAGAAAAGCCATGTGGCATGCCATCGAGATGCTAAAAGATTTGCCACTCTGCCAGCGGGTAATAAAAGAGGCCCATCAGATTTTGCTATCTGGGGTTCGAGGGCATGGCAAGGCACCAGGCGAATATCGAAAAACATCTAACTGGATTGGTCCCCCCGGCTGTACCATTGAGGATGCCAAGTTTGTTCCCATCTCTGTTGACAAGCTTGCTGATGCCATGAGTGTGTGGGAAAGATACATTCACGATGATTACCCAGACCGCCTGGTCCAACTTGCTGTTATTCATGCTGAATTTGAAGCGCTGCATCCTTTTTTGGATGGAAATGGAAGACTTGGGAGAATGTGTGTCCCACTTTTTATGTATAAAATCGGCTTAATTCATTCTCCAATGTTTTATATCAGCGCATTTTTTGAAAAAAACCGTGATGAATATTATGACAAACTCCTGGCAGTTTCACGCAGTGATGACTGGACCGGCTGGTGCGAGTTTTTCTTGAAAGCCGTTGAGACTCAGGCCAATAAGAATCAAACCAAAGCGACTGAGATACTAAACTTATATGAAAACAAAAAGAAGCAAATTGTCGACCTGACGCGATCACAATATGCAATTTATACCCTGGATTTCATCTTCTCCCGTCCAATTTTCAACTCAAAAAATTTTTCAGGAATGGGAGAAGAAATACCAGCAACAACTTCCAAGCGGATTCTAAATATCTTGCTCGAAAACGAAGTTTTAAAAATAGTAAGAGAATCAAGCGGCCGAAAACCATCCATATATGCTTTTTCTGAGCTGATAAATACTGCCGAAGGTAAAGAGGTTTTTTAAAGTCCATCTAAGGACCATAAAACATTTTGTGGTCCATAAAATAAAACATATGGACCACAAATAAATTTGAAGCTCATCTGTGGACCACAAGATCTCAACAAAAAATCCTGACAGGTTTAACTGTCAATCTCCAAATATAAATCATCAACGGAATCCGTTTTATGGAGATTTTTACCTTGTTCCGAATCCTTTAGCACTTTGTCGGTAAGGTCATTGGGGAGTTTGATTTCAAATGGAATTCCATTATGTAAGGTTATCTGAGACAGGTACATTGAAATCGCCTCTGACATCGAAATATTCAGTTTTTTTAATATGATTTGCGCGTTTTCTTTGACCACTGGATCAACACGGGTTTGTATGGTTGCTGTTTTTGCCATAATGAACTCCTGATATTGTATTGACAATTGCACTACAAACAATATACGCAAAAACATGAATTATTCAAACATTTTTATGCGGCGGGATGAACCCGTTTAATTAATTCCAAAAAGGAGGATCTCCATGTCAAAAATCGAAGAAGCGATGAGGGGTTGTTTAACAGCGATGCAGGAGGGCAGAAAAGAGGATGCTGCCGAGTATTTCACC
>JAABSS010000258.1 GCA_011390235.1 Desulfotignum sp. | reverse complement strand
GAAGGTACCAGGGTGATGAAGATACCCGGAGAAAACCAGCCTATCATAACGGCACTGCCTGGACCTGGCAGTTTCCTGTGTTCTGCGAAGCCTGGGCTGCCGTGTTCGGTCCGGAAAGCCATGCCACCTGCCTGGCATGGCTGGGCAGCTGTAAACATCTGATGCGAACCGGAGCCGCCGGATATATCCCGGAAATTCTGGACGGGGATTTTCCCCACACACCCCGGGGCTGTGATGCCCAGGCCTGGGGGGTGAGCGAGGCGGCCCGGGTGGTACATAAACTATCTTCGAGGAGTACATGATATTCATGCAGGAAATGCAGATATATAAAGTCTATCCGGCAATACCCGAGTCCTTGTCCTTTCTGGATTCCCTGGCCAGAAACCTGTGGTGGTGCTGGAATGATGAGGCAGTTGACGTGTTTCGCCGGATAAACCCGGTGCAGTGGGAGGCAGTGGAAAAAAATCCGGTGGTGTTCCTTACCCGGATTTCCCAGCGGCGGTATGAGGAACTTTCGAAAGATGAAAGTTTTCTGGGGCATCTTAACTGGGTGAAAACAAAATATGAAAACATGCTTTCCGATGTCCCCCAGATCCAGGAACTTGACCTGGGTCCCCGGGAAACGGTGGCATATTTTTCCATGGAATTCGGTATCCATGAATCTTTGCCGTTTTTTGCCGGCGGCCTCGGGGTGCTGGCCGGGGATCATCTTAAGGCATCTTCCGCATTGGGCCTGCCTTTGACAGGCATCGGTCTGTTGTTCCGGGAGGGGTATTTTCGGCAATACCTGGACCATAACGGCTGGCAGCAGGAAACCTATCCCCTCATTGATGTGTTTGATCTGCCTGCCAGGAAAATCAGCAATGGCGCAGGAGCCGATCTTCTTATTGAAATTCCGGGGCCCAGGGGGGTTATCCGGGCATGTGTCTGGGAGATAAAGGTGGGAAAAATCCAGTTGTTGCTCCTGGATACCAATTTGCCTGAAAATTCAGAGGAAATCAGGAATATCACCTCCCGGCTGTATGCCAGCCACGGTGACATCCGGGTGGCCCAGGAAATTCTACTGGGTATCGGCGGCATCAAGGTATTGAAGGCCATGGGCATTTTTCCTGCAGTCTGCCATATGAATGAGGGGCATTGCACCTTTGCAGGTCTTGAGCGGACCTGTATGATCATGGACCGGTTCGAACTGGAATTTCAGAGCGCATCCCAGGTGAGCCGGCGCAGTTGCGTGTTTACCACCCATACCCCGGTGTCAGCCGGGCATGACGAATTTGACAAGGAGCTTGTCCGACCCTATATCGCCATGTATGCCCGAAAATTTGGTATTTCCGAAGATGAAATGCTGTCCTGGGGCGAATTGCCCGGAAACAGGGAGAAAAATAAATTTTCCATGTTCTGTTTCGGGGTGGTTTTTTCAGGTTATATCAACGGTGTCAGCCGTCTGCACGGACATGTGGCAAGATCCATGTGGCAGGGTTTGTGGCCCGGCCGCCAGAAAGAAGAGGTCCCCATTTCCCATGTCACCAACGGGGTCCATATCAATTCCTATATTTCCCGTCATAAAAATGCGCTTCTGGAACGGTATCTGGCATCGAACTGGTCCGGCCGCCAGTCTGACGGTGATCTGGTGGCGCGTATTGACAGTATCGAAGATGCGGATCTGTGGCATGTCCATGAACTGGACCGGGCCAAGCTCATCAGAAAAAGCCGGCAGCTGCTGGTGGCCCAGTATAAAAGGCGCAATGCTTCCCGAAATATGCTGGAGGAGTTATCTGCCTCCCTTGACCACCAGGTCCTGACCATCTGTTTTGCCCGGCGGTTTGCCACCTATAAACGGGCTGGACTGCTGCTCAAGGATATCCCGCGCCTGATCAGGCTCATCACCAGTGTGGAAAGACCTGTCCAGCTGGTGTTCGCCGGCAAGGCCCATCCCAATGACAACGAGGGCAAGGCCATTATCAAGCGCATTGTCGAATTTGCAAGGCACCCTGACGTGCATCACCGGGTGGTTTTTCTGGAAAACTATGATATCAATATTGCCCGGTATATGGTTCAGGGATGTGATGTGTGGCTGAATACCCCCAGAAGGCCTTATGAGGCCTGCGGTACCTCTGGAATGAAAGCCGCTGCCAACGGGGGCCTGAATCTTTCCATACTGGATGGGTGGTGGTGTGAGGGATTTTCAGAAAGCCGGGGATGGCGTATCGGCAACAGCGACGATTATGAAGACCCCAATTATCAGGATGAAGTGGAAAGTCAGGCCTTGTTCAATATTCTGGAAAATGATGTGATACCGATATTCTATGACCGGCAGCGCGGCAATCCCCCCAAAAAGTGGATTCACATGATGAAGGCTGCCATGAAAATGGCTATTACGGATTTTTCCAGTGACCGGATGGTAAGAGAATACTCCAACCGGTTTTATATTCCGGCTGCCAAAAATATGAACCATCTCATGGAAGATGCAGGCAGAAAAGCCAAGGAACTGGCCCTGACCCAGTCCCGGCTCAATGCCCTGTGGTCCCATATCCGTTTGTCAAAACCAAAGATCACGCCGGCAACGGATTTTGCTGTGGGAGACAGCTTCACCATTGTTGTGGAAGTTTTTTTGGGAGAGCTTGCGCCTGAAGAGGTGCAAGTACAGATATACCATGGTAAAATGCGGGGTACAGGGCAGATGGAAGGCAGCCGTGCGGAAACCATGGAACTGCAGCATACCGTTGCCGCGGGCACCCATATTTATGGATGTAAGGTCACCTGTTCAAATTCCGGCCGGTTCGGGTATACGGCCCGGGTAATACCCAGCGGAGACACAGTATTAAGGAATACACCGGGATTGATCACGTGGGTTGCAGCGGACTGTTGAGTGGTATAGATACAAAGCCAAACCAGCACCAGATGTTCACGGGGTAATAATATGGCACAAAAACCAAGAATCCTTATTGTGACGCCTGAAGTAACCTATCTTCCCAAAGATATGGGGAACCGGTCCAATTATTCAGCCAAAGCCGGGGGCCTGGCTGATGTATCTGCGGCATTGATTTCAGCCCTGTTTGATCTGGGCTGTGATGTACATGTGGCACTGCCGGATTACAGATCCATATTTGACGGCAGCACCACCAAAACCCACAGCCAGGAACTGGCCAAGATCCGCAAGCGCCTGGACGATGAACGCATTCACCTGGCAGCGGACCGGGCTTTTTATTATTTGAGCAATGTCTATTCCGGATATTCCGACATGGACCTGAAGGTGTCTCTGGCATTTCAGCGGGAGGTCATCAACAACATCATTCCCCGGGTGGAACCGGATATCATCCACTGCAATGACTGGATGACGGGACTGATCCCGGCCATGTCC
>JAABSS010000257.1 GCA_011390235.1 Desulfotignum sp. | reverse complement strand
CTCGTTTTGTAGGACCATACCTGGCCGGCTCTATACTTGTCATGCAAGTTTCCTCCTCCTTCTGTCTGATTCTTCTGCTCTGAACACGCTGTCAACAGGATCGATAGCGCGAATATGTTGATGGCAATGCGGATAATCTTTTTCATGGGTAACACTTAATAGTGGACATGTCCTGTTTGGTCGGACACAGCCGTTTTTGCGACAAATTTGTTGAAAAATAAGGCTTGCTGTCTTATTTCCTGCTTTCAATATGAAGCCTTTTTTGTTTATAGTCAAGAAGTTTTACAGTGATTTATGACATTCAAACTGGAATAAGCTTCCAGGATAGTGGACATGTCCTATATCAAAGTAATTAAACAAAAGTTAGCCTTTTAATTTGCGTATACAAAATTTTATATGTATATTTAAACAAGCTTTTTTAGCTTACAAGGTCATTTTTGAATCCCAATCAGAGGAGTCAGCCATGTTTGATCAAATTATTAGCCAGTATGAAGGATACATTCGTTCACGGCAACTGGTCAAATCATTCCAGGTTGACCACTACGGGCGTTGGGTGAAAGAGTTCCTGGCGTTTGCTTTTCGTGAAAAAATCAAAGATTTTGAGGTTTGCCTGATGCGTTTTCTGCAGGAAATCGGTCATAGAAAAGGTATTAAAGACTGGCAGCTTGGCCAGGCAAAAAATGCGGTTAGGATTTATTATTATCAATTTAGAAGAAAGGGAGAGCGTTCAGCTTGTGATCCGGTCGATGCAATTGACCCGGTGGATTTTGTCCAGGTTCGTGAAAAAGCAATTGCGGTGCTCAGGCTTAAGAACTATGCCTACCGGACAGAGGAAACCTACATCAAATGGATCAATCATTTTTACCGGTTTATCAAAAAGAACCGTGGGGCAATGGCTGTGCCGGTATCGGAGGATGTCCGTAATTTCCTCACCTACCTGGCTTTGGAGCGCAGGGTCAGTTCCTCCACCCAGAATCAGGCGTTCAATGCGCTGCTGTTTCTGTGCCGTCATGTGATCGGCCTGGAGCTGAAAGATGTGGACAAGAGTGTGCGCGCCAGGCGGGGCCAAAAGCTTCCTTTAGTCCTTTCGATTGACGAAATGCGGCGGTTGATTGAGCATTCATCTGCAGACCACCGTTTGGAAATAAAATTGATCTACGGGGGAGGGTTGCGTCTGATGGAGGCGGTTCGGTTGCGGGTGAAGGACATCGATTTTGAAAGCGGTCTCCTGTTTATCCGTGAAGGCAAGGGTGATAAGGACCGGACGACATTGCTGCCGAAAGGCATCCATGGAGAATTAAAAGCGCATCTTGAAAGCGTCAAAGAAACCCATCAAAAGGACTTGTCGGCCGGACTTGGGGACGTATACCTGCCGCATGCGCTGGACCGGAAATACCCCAATGCCGGAAAAAGCTGGGGCTGGCAATATGTCTTTCCGGCAGACCATGTTGCCCTGGATCCGCGCAGCGGCAAGTATCGACGGCACCATATCACTTCAAAAACGATTCAACGAGCAGTAAAAAAAGCAGTAGCCGCAGCCGGTATTGACAAGCCGGCCAGCGTGCATACATTGAGGCATTATGCGGAGTTCCCAATTATGCCGAGTGGCTGGAGTTTTAATTCCCCATTCGTATTCAGATATTCAGTAGCCTAACCTAATCACTCGGCATAATTGGGAACTCCGCATAATGCCTCTTATGCCGAGCTCGGCATAAGAGGCACAGTTTTGCCACCCACCTGCTCATGCAGGGAGTGAATATCCGCCAGGTCCAGGATTATCTGGGACATGCCAACCTGGAAACCACCATGATCTACACCCACATCGCCCGGGAGCTGATGCCGCATGCCGACAGCCCGCTTGACACGCTGATCTGAGGGGGGCGGGTTTCAATATTCAACACTCAACTTGGCGCGGGCGATGCCCGCAACCCAAACGTGGGTCGTAGGTTGTGGATCGTAAGTCGTATTTTCTTGTTAAAAAAACAAGCTTTTGGCTGATTGTAGTACGGAACACCCAAGAAAGGAGGGGGGGAGGCTAGAAGTACCCAATCCAGAACTTAATCCAGAGTCAGTTGTGGGATGTCGATGCAGTGTTAAATCAGATCCACTTCTACCCGTAGGCGTTACCCGTAGTCGTGAATCCGACCCGGGAGGATTTTTTCTTTCGCGGCGGTGGGCGCCGCGCCGTCTGCGGGGATCCGTCTACGCAAAACCTCCGCCGTGACAAGCTGTAGACGGCCACATTCTATAAATGCCGGTCATTTGTGATGCCGGGATACTAGCCTGATTAATTCACGCGTTCATCGTGCCGCAGATTCTCGCGAAGGCATTGCTTTGCAATGCCTGAAAGCAAATGGATGCTGTGGTGACCACTGCGTCCATGCAGTTTCGCGCGAAGATGCGGTGGGAGGGGCGCGCCCTCCGGGTGAATTTTCGGGTGACATCAATCAAAACTAAGACTTTATGCAACTTATTGAATTTGAACGCCATAAAACCCTCACCCGAAAATTCATGAATTAATCAGGCTAGTGCCTCGGCCCGGAAGTAAGGGCATGTAGAACTGGTGTATCCTGGATGAGGTGGATTTCCGGGGTTTTCGGGGCATAGTTAGCTATGTCTCGGAAGTCCCGGGGAGCCAGATCGCCGGGAGATGCCCGCCCTTTGGGTCGTGCGTAAAAAAGAACCGCCCTTGCGGGTCGCCTTCTCTCAAAACCTGGCCGCTTTGGCTGTCTTCACCCATACTTTAGTATGAATAAAGCCACCCAAAACACCCAGCTTCCGAGATAAGACGAGTCTACATGCCCTTAACTCCGGGCCGGAGCACTAGGTGTTTCGATTAGGGGGAATGATTAGGGGGAATGATTGAGGCGGAGCCAGTAGGCGTGTCCGGGGTTGAGCAGGTCGGTTGTCTGCAGGAGGATAAACTGCTGGTTGTCTGCGTCCCAGTAAAAGACAAAGGGGGCAAACTGCAGATTGGCGGCCAGGAAGTCGCTGACCTGGACGGGCGTTGCCACCCCGATAAACTGCCAGCCGGGGATGCTGAGTTCGAGCTCCGGAACCACAAAGGTGCCGATGTGGCTGACGGTCTGGGTTGACCCTTCATCCGGACTTTCCCAATAGAGCCAGAGGCCTTGGCGGGGGGCGGGGACCGTAACCGGCCGCAGATTGCCAGTTCCCGGTTGCCAGTGATAGCCGACCGGACTGGGTTGGCCGGCCCGGGTGCTGGCTGCAAAGATATCCGAGAGGGTGTCAAGAGCAGTTTCGGGCAGTCCGTTGGGCAGTGAGACAGCATTCCAGCCGGGGAAGAGTTCAAAGAAGAAGCTGTTGCCGACGGCAACGGTCCAGGCCCGGTGCAGCCGGGTG
>JAABSS010000256.1 GCA_011390235.1 Desulfotignum sp. | reverse complement strand
ATTGAATAAGCCAATGGACAATCCTCGGTTCACCATTGCGCTGTTTTCCGGATGTGTTCAGGATTTTGTCTATCCAGAACACCTGGAAGCCGCCATGAAAGGGTTTGCACAGCACAACATCCATGTGACATTTCCCATGGGGCAGTCCTGCTGCGGCCTGCCTGCCGTGAGCATGGGGGAAAAGTCAGCGGCCCGGGATGTGGCCCTCCAGAACCTGGATGCCGTTGACCTGGACGGGGTGGATTACATTGTGACCCTGTGCGCTTCCTGCGCATCCCACCTCAAGCACGGGGTGCCGAAACTGCTCAAAGACTACGCTCCCGAAAAAGCGGCGGCATTTGCTGACAAGGTGATACCGTATTCGGTATTCATGAACGATATTGTGGGTATTGAATCTGACGTCAGTGACGGCGCAAATGCCGGCCGGAAAACCGCGTTTCACTCTCCCTGCCACCTGTGCCGTGGCCTGGGGGTGCACAACACCCCCCATGAGCTGATTGAAAAATCGGGAAACCAGTATGTTCCCACAGATGAAGAAGAGACCTGCTGCGGGTTCGGCGGCAGTTTTTCCACCACCTTCCCTGCGGTGTCCAATGAAATTCTCACCAGAAAACTGGATGATGTAACAGAATCCTGTGCCGATCTCCTGGTAACCGAATGTCCGGGGTGCGTGCTCCAGCTGCGGGGCGGGGCTGCCAAGCAGGGCAGAAAATTCAACGTGTGCCATCTGTCAGAACTGCTGTATCCCCCATCGGATACTTAGGGGCAAACACAGGGCAATTACATATACCGCGGTTCCTTTTAAGTAACACCCATGCCCTGGCGGGCACAACAGATCATGAAGGTATTCAGAAGGTTGCCCAGTTCTTTCATATATTCCGATGCCCCCGCCCTCTGTGGGTGCCTTGCGCCCGGCCCGAGATGAAATCTGACGGTCCGGGCACAAGGCACCCACAGAGGGCTTGTTCAAAATGGACCTGGTGTTGCATCTTTCTGCGGCTGACCTCCCCTGGCTTGTGCTTTCCTGGCATTCATGGTAGGGTCTGGTCTTCAGATTGCGAAAACAACGCGCAATTTCAAAAATATTATAAGCAAGAAAAGGAGAACAATGCAGACCCCGAAAAGACATCGTATTCAACTGCCGCAAACTTCCGTCAGCAAACTGTCCCAGGATGAAGCGTACTTTTACGTGTATACATCAGACAAAGAAAAAATCAAACTGCGGTTCCATGATTATGACAAAATATATGACATGCCCGGGCTGTATGAACAGATATTTTATGACCGCCTCAAGTGTGTTTCTCCTGTCAAGGTGGCGGAAATTCTGAAATCCGCCATCAACCAGACCAATGAAAATTTCACTGAACTGCGGGTGCTGGATCTGGGAGCAGGAAACGGGTTAATGGGAGAGGCCTTTAAAAAATACGGCGTCGCCCGTCTGGTGGGCGTAGATATCATACCGGAAGCCAAAACAGCAACAGAGCGGGACAGGCCCCATCTGTACGACGCTTACTATGTATCTGACTTCTGCAACCTGTCTGCAGATGAAAAAGAAGAATACCAATCCTGGTCTTTGAACTGCCTGACCGTTGTTGCGGCCCTGGGATTCGGAGATATTCCCACCAAAGCATTTGTTGAAGCATTTAACGTGATCCAGTCCGAAGGATGGGTGGGATTCAACATCAAGGAGACCTTTTTGAACGAATCAGATAATTCCGGATTTTCCCGCATGATCCGGGAACTGATTTTTTCCAAATATATGGACATGTATCATCTGGAGCGGTACCGGCACCGGCTGTCCATAGAAGGAGAACCCCTCTACTACTACGCAATCGCCGCAAGAAAAAACGCAGATATTCCTGAAGAATTGGTCGAAAAATTTTCCGCGCAGTAATACCCCGTCACAACATGCCGGCATCAGGTTTTTTCCCGGCACCTGTATCTATGCCCTATGCCAGTGCGGGTTTTCTTATCCGTACTGGTTCAGGGGTGAAAACAGGGCCGGGAATACTGGTGGAGGTCATTGATTCATTGAGTTCCTGGTCGGCCCCGTAAATATCACGCACCACCGACGGGGTGAGCCTGGACGGCACATCATCAAACACGATGCAGCCCTGGAGCATGCCGATCACCCGGTCGCAATAGGTCCTTGCCGTATCAAGGGTGTGCAGGTTGCACAGCACGGTCAGATTGTCCCGGTCCCGGATCTCCCGCAGGGCGGTCATCACCTTTTCCGCGCTCAATGGATCAAGGGAGGCGATGGGCTCATCCGCCAGCACCATTTTCGGCTGCTGCATCAGGGCCCGGGCAATGGCCACCCGCTGCTGCTGTCCCCCGGACAGGGTCTCGGCCCGCTGCAGGGACTGGTCCGCAATCCCCAGTCGGTCCAGGGCGGCCAGGGCTTCATCCACCAGGTGACTGCCGAAGATACTGAACAGGCTCTTGATGGTGCTGTGGCCGTTCAGTCGGCCCATGAGCACATTGGTCACCACGTTCAGCCGGGGCACCAGGTTGAACTGCTGGAAGATCATGGCGCAGTCCCGCTGCCACCGCCGTTTTTCTCTGCCGGAAAGCTGCAGTATTTCCCGGTCATTGATCCGGATGGATCCCCGGGTGGCATCGGTGAGCCGGTTGATCATGCGAAGAAGCGTGGATTTGCCGGCCCCGGACGGTCCGATCACACCTACCATCTGGGGCTGGTCAATGGAAAAGGACACGGCATCCACAGCGGTTATTTTTCCGAATGTCTTGGTCAGGTCTGCTATTTTCATGGCATCCTCAATTGGTTTGGTTAAAAAGGTTCATCTGCAATGATCATGTGCCGGACCGGCCGTGAATCAGGCGGTTCCGCAACTTGGCGGAGACCGTATCCATGACCATGACCAGGGAAATGGTCAGCAGAATGAGATAAAATACATTTTCCCAGTGGCGCTGGGTGTTCATGGCTTCCACCAGCATCAGGCCGATGCCGCCGGCACCCAGGGCACCGATAATGGTGGCGGACCGGACATTGGATTCCAGGTAGTACAGGGTCTGGGAAACGAACACCGGAATGATCTGGGGAATGACACCGAACCGATAAAACTGCAAGCGGTTGGCCCCGGTGGCATGGACCCCTTCCATCTGTTTTTTGTTGACCCCTTCCAGGGCTTCGGAAAACAGCTTTCCCAGAGAGCCGGTGTCGGTAAAGGCGATGGCCAGGGCACCGGTCAGGGGGCCCAGTCCGAAAGCCCGGATAAAGATCAACGACCAGATCAGCATGTCAATGCCCCGTAAAAAGTCGAACAGCCGGCGGACGACAAACCGCAGGGCCTGGGCCGGAGTGAAGTTGGCTGCCGCCAGTACCGCCAGGGGCAGCCCCACCAAAGCTG
>JAABSS010000255.1:1318-3377 GCA_011390235.1 Desulfotignum sp. | reverse complement strand
GTCTCTGACCTTTTGCAGTGTGGTGTCCAGGGCATCGGCCGGACAGGCATCCACACAGATGCTGCAGGCCATGCACAGATCCAGGTTGAAAAACGGCCGGACCCATTCTTTTCTGGGTATTTTTGATACAATTCGGCCAAAAGGATTGGCCACAGCACCTGCCGGGCAGACGCGGCCGCAGGCCCCGCAGTCGATACAGGCTGTATCAGAGACGGTATGCTGCTGTTTTTTTTCTCCGGATATGGCACAGGTGGGGCAGATGCTTTTACAGGCCATGCATCCGGTACAGTCGCTGGTTATGAAAAAGGCCATCAGATTTCTCCCGGGTTATCCAAAGCGCCGTAAAACACCTTCTCTTCAGGTCGGGGATATAAGGCATACATTAAAAAATTAACTGACTAATATTTGTTTTTTTCATGCGGTTCATCAGGAATCTTCGGCCTTTAGGCCGGAGAGGATGTCAAGAAACATCTGTGACCTCTGCAATCTGCCGGTCAAGGGGCTTGCCGGTTTTTTTGTCCCAGCCGAACGCCTCCCAGTAATCCGCCATCAGGGTGTCTATGTCAATGCTGCGGCCCTTGTTGGCACCGTGGGTCATGGGCGGATGCCCTGCAGGCCGGCCTTTCAGGGCGAAATCTCTGGGCGCAATGCCGTGTTTGAGGTTAAACGCCTGTTTCAGGGTCTGGATCCGGGTGCCGGCCGCCATGTAGTCATCCGGGGTCATGTGCCAGCCGGTGGCGGCATTGAGCCAGTCAAATATTCTGATTCGGTGAATGCCCAGGAATGCACCGAACTGGCAGACCCCGGCCCCGTTCAGTACATTCAGAAACCGGGAGTTGGCACTGCCCATGGCTGCCTTGTCCGGTCCGGTTTCATACCTGCGGTTCTTGGCATACACCAGGGGCATCCTGGGTGCATCACTAACTTTTTTCCACAACTGGTACATCTCATAATAAAGCCAGGATCCGTTGGAGTGCCTGCCTGGTGCAGGCTCCACACTGTAGTGCAGGGCAAATCCCGGGTCATTTCGGCCATCATGCATGGCCAGTTCCTGGCCCCCGGCATGAAAGGCGAATTTTTGTGCTTCCTTGCCCAGGCGGGCAGCTGCGCGAGCCACCCCGTCCGCCAGGATATGGCCGATGCCTTGCCGGGAGATGATCTGGTCCACCAGCCAGGATACGGCTTCGGGATTGCCCCATTCCAGGGCCATGCCTGCAGTATCCTGCAGGGTGATGATCTTTTTTTCAAAGCATTCCATGGCAAAGGCCACCACATGGCCCGCGGAAATGGTGTCCATGCCGGCCCGGTTCAGGGCCTCGTTGACATCAAAAATGGTGTCCACATCCCGGTTCAGCACAAATCCCCCAAAGGAAAGCACGGTTTCATATTCCGGCTTGTGGGTGCGGGAATGCCGGCCTTTTGTCCGGCAGATGCCCCCGCATCCCAGAGGACAGGAATAGCAGTGATACTTGCGGGTTTCTTTTCTGGTGAATACATCGGGGTTGGCGGACAGGCTTTTGAAAAAACCCCAGTCGCGGTTGCTGCCTTTCCAGTTCTTTATGGGTGTTTCCCCTGTTTCCACAAATATCTGGTTCATGGACACGGTGCCCCATTTTCTGAGAAGTATTTTGAACAAAAATCCATCCTGGGTGAACCCCCAGGGCATGATCCGGAGCAATGCCCCCACCGGAGCGGTGAGAAATCCCGGCAGAAAAGGCGGCTGAAACTGTACCCACTTGTTGCAGATCCGGGAAATGCGTTTCATGGCTTCTCTGTTGTGGACAGGGATGCGCTTGTTGCCTGCCAGGACCACCGCTTTCAAGCGTTTGGCACCCATGACCGCCCCCAGGCCGGACCTGGCAGCCATACGCCCCTGGTCCGTGGATACCCCGGCCATCAGGGACAGGCGTTCGCCTGCCGGTCCGATACAGGCCACCCTGGCACCGGGGTGACGGGCCGTAAGAAAGTTTTCGGTTTCCACGGTATCCATTCCCCAGATGCTGTCGGCATCCCGCAGTTGGGTTGTGGTGTCATCCACATACAGATACACCGGTTTTGG
>JAABSS010000255.1:0-1309 GCA_011390235.1 Desulfotignum sp. | reverse complement strand
TTGGGCTTGTACCGGTAAAAAAGATGCCGTCCACACCGCAGCGCTTGATGGCAGGAGAAAAATGCCCCCCGCAGTTGGCCTCTCCCCACCCGCCGGTCAAAGGGGATTTGCCGGTGACCATCCACCGGCCGGTGAAAAGGGAGCCGGTGCCGGTGAGCAGGCCGGACACAAATCCCAGCATGTTGTCAGGCCCCAGAGGATCGGCATCTTCGGGAATCCGGTGATACAGAATATGGGCGGCCAGGCCCATGCCTGATAGGAAGGTGCGGTATACCTTTGAGGAAACCGGTTGCCTCTCTATCGTTTGTGCAGAAAGGTCCACAACCATGATACTCCCCATGAATCCTTTGCTACGACCGGGTATGTTCATAATGCATCTCCATGCAATTTTTGTGATTATCAGAACTCTTTACCAGAAACCATACACAAAAACTTGATCATCAAGTTTTATCCTTTCTTCACCCGGGAAAGGTCCAGGGCAGCCCCTGTGGCAAGGGCCAGGCGGCCCGGTTTATGGTCCGGCTGCCCGGGTCCGGGAACACCGGCGCAATGTCCTGCATCAGTGAGGGGCTGTAGCAGTTTTCCCAGCCAGGGGCATGTGTGTTTGCTGTTTTCAAGGAGTTGCACAAGTGCCAGGGCCATGCACAAACCGGAAGACAGGGCGGCAGACGGGGCAGGGTGCAAGGCTGTGATGTGTGCACCTGCCTGCCGGGTGGTATTTCCATAAAATCTGTCATGGCATTTCTTTTTTCCTGGTTATATATGAAAGCCGTCCGTACGCAGTCATCAGCTCTCAGTAAACAATTCCTATTTTTTTCCACCGCTGGCCACTAAAAGCTAACAGCTAACAGCTTTCAGGGCCTGGCCGTTATTGGGCTGCCGATTCGCTTCTGACCAAACGATATGACCAAATTCCCTGCAAAGTCAAAGGATTTTTTAAAACTTTTTTCAACGCTTGAATCCATGCAGATTATGGGATAAAACAATGTTCATAAAAAAGAAAGGGATATGCAGATGCTGAAAAAAACCGTGGAAGACCAGATCATCATTGCCTGCCTGTCAGACCGAAAAACCAATGCCGTTACCCGTGAGACCCTGGACCAGCTGGCTGACATTGTCGCAGAGGTCAACCAGGATGCCGGCATAAAAGGACTGATCCTCACCGGTGAGGGCCGGTTTTTTTCCAGCGGCTTCAGCCTGCCCATGTTTGTGGATTTTGCCGACAGGGAGGCGGTTATTTCATTTTTTACCAGAGAAGAACAGGTGCTGCTGGATTACTTTACCTGCACAAAGCCGGTGGTGTGCGCCA
>JAABSS010000254.1 GCA_011390235.1 Desulfotignum sp. | reverse complement strand
TGTCTTTGCTCACACAAGCCGGGTTCACCAGGATCCAGGTCCTTGAAATGGATCATGATCCCTTTAATGTCCATTATCTGTGCAGGCAGTGATTTTTAACAGGAAAAACCTGGCCCTGGTGGCATGGGTTTTTACTTTACGTCAACAGCAAACCCTGCTGCCGGCAGATGAGACCCTGCTGACCGCATAACAAGAATCCTGCAACGGAAATGGACAAAACCAGGAAACAAAAAAAGGGCTTTCAGCGAATATCGTTGAAAGCCCTTTCAAATATGGTGCCCAGGAACAGAATCGAACTGCTGACACGGGGATTTTAAGTCCTTGATTGTACTGTTTTATGGTGTTTAATAGAATTTGTGTAAGCAAGATTTTTATTGACATTAAAGGTATTTAAATCTATTTTAATCCCATGATGTAATATGAAATTGGATTTCATCTGCTTACATAGTGATTACATTTTTTTTGGGCAGGTGCTTACATTTTAAAAATGGGGGATGCTGAAATGCCAAAACTTACAAAGAAAATCGTGGACCAGTTAGAGTTACCGGCCAAGGGGCAAAAGTTTGTCTGGGATGACGAATTAA
Organism: Desulfotignum sp.; assembly: GCA_011390235.1. The sequence continues at coordinate 2,794 of JAABSS010000254.1, read as the reverse complement.
AGGGATTCGGTATCCGGTTGACACCTGGGGGAAAATCTTATTTTGTGCAGGCCAGGGTGGATGGAGTAACCAGGCGCACCACCATAGGCAAGCATGGCCCATTTACAGCCAAGCAGGCCAGGGATGAGGCAGAGGACAAGCTAAGGGAAATGAGCAAGGGCATTGACCCCGTTCAAAAGAAAAAGGCCGAGAAAGCGGCAAAAACCACCATGAATGATGTGGCTGAAAGCTATATCCGTGACCGGACCCTGAAACAGAGCAGTACCCGGGACATCCACAAACATTTGAACGGGGTTTTCAGTGACTGGAAAGATGAACCCATTACAAAAATCACCCGTGACGATTGCCTGATACTATTCAGAAAAAGATCCAAGGAAAGCCCGGCACAGGCGAACCAGGCTTTTAGAATCCTGCGGGCTCTGCTGAACTATGCCATCGAGGTTTACAGACCAGTTATCACGGAAAACCCGGTGCAAGTATTATCAGGGGCCAAGGTCTGGAACAATATCAAGCCGAAAAACAGGAAAATATCCATTGCCGATATCGGCCAGGCGTGGTGCAAGCTGGACGCGATAAAAGCAGATCCTACCCTGGGGATTGCCGGCCATTCAATGGTGGATGCCGTCAAGTTTTGTTTACTCACGGGCTGTAGGTGGGGAGAGGTTCAAAAATTAACCTGGGGCAATGTGGATCTGGAAAACAAATCATGGTTCGTTGAAGATCCGAAAACAACCAGCGTCACCCTTCCATTGAGTAGCCAAGCAGTGGACCTGCTGGAAAACAGATACCGGATTGAAAACAATCCTTATGTATTCGGTTCTGAGAAATCAAAGACCGGGTATATCGGGCCGGGCCGTTATGTTACGGATCAGATTGCAGCGGATCTGGAAATTGAACTTTCACCCCATGACCTGCGGAGAACATTCCGGGCCATTGCTGCGGAGATTGATATTGAGTTATGGCGCACCAAGTTATTAATGAATCACAAGATAAACAATGATGTCACCATAGTGGCATACACGGAAAAACAAGACCTTGAATATCTACGGGGATCAATACAGGCCATAGGCACATGGATAGAACTCAAGGCCAAAGAATACAAGGCGAAAATTGTTGATATCAGCACAAAAAGGCAGGTGGGATGATGGCGGATTGGAAGGAAACCGAGAAAATTCTATCCGGGGGCATGGACGAACGTAACGAAAAATTAGAAAAAAACGCTATAAAATCCGTTATTGATGCGATAAAAGAAAATGCCGGATCTGACCCACAGGAGCAGATACAAGCCCTTGAAAATGCCCTTTATGGTATGGCAGGTGGTTTTTTTCAGGAGCGAGAAAAGCGGAGACAAGCGGAGGCGGAAACGGCAGCCATTCAAGACTTATTGAAACGGGCATGGGCAGAATTCAAATCACCAGAGCATGAGCGATTGAGAGAGAGGGCCACGGCATTTTTTTCTTACCTGGGTTGGAATACAAAAAAAGGGGAAAAAACAAACAAATTGAACCTGTTTCACGAATATATGAACCTGATTACAGGGGGCGTGGATATCGAGACGTGGGAGCATAAAGAACCCTTGAGCAAAGAGGAAGCCATTGAAGTTTTGAAGGATCGTTACGATATAAATTCAACCGATGCTGTGATTGAACAGTTGCGGGTACATATCAGCGAGAGAAAAAAACAAGCAAAAAAGCGGGGCGAGCAGCACGGGTTGAAAAAAATCATACCGTGGCGATCCGAGCACAAATAAAAAAACAGGCAGAATACGTATATTTTCTGTTTATCTTTTAATTTCTAAATCATTCAGGATAGTACCAAACCAAGCCAGATAAAAACAAGGAGATTGGGATGGTACTTTCAAACACACCTGCAAAAAAACAAAGCACCGAGTGCAACACATGGGACCAACTTTTAACCCGGCGCGATGCTGCCCGGCTGCTGAATCTGAAAATCAGCACATTGGAAGCGTGGGCGACCCGAGGCGGCGGACCCTCTTATGTCAAGTTGGGCAGAGCCGTTCGATATCGCGAATCGGACCTTGTGAAGTTTGTTGAAAGCCAGGTAAGAGCAAACACAAGCGAGGTGTAACCCATGCCTGAAAAAACAGCGACCCGGACCACCGAGGGGGCACAAGGTGAGCCGGGCCAAAAAAGTGTTTCTGTCAATAAGAAGAATACCACCACCGGGGCGAAAAATCAAGCGATAAACAAAGCCCTGGAAGGTGAAACCCGGCTTGTGTCTGCGGCACCGGAAGGAACCCGCAACGATACGTTGAACAAAGCAGCGGTTTCCCTGGGCCAGTTGGTGGCAGGTGGTGAACTGGATCATGGTACTGTCCAGGCTGGGCTTTTATCTGCTGCCCTGTCTGCTGGATTGCCGGAAAGGAAAAGCCTGAAAACAATAGAATCAGGGTTAAAGGGCGGGGCCAAGTCACCCCGTACGGTACCAGAACCGACTTATACCGGCACAGGGCAGCGTGACGGATGTGACGGTACCAAAAAAGAACCGTCATGCCTGAAAGCCAGTATTGACGGGGCTTGTGACAGTGGTGACGGATGTGACGGTATTTCTGAAGATAAAAAAACATTTTCATTGCCGGAGCCACCCCTTGATTCTTTCCACCCGGATATCAAAGCAGCATTCCTGAATATTGCAGAAACCAAGCAAGGCCCAGTTGAAGTGCCATTATGGGGGTATTCAGGACCAAGTGGCGTGTGAGTTGTTCCAAAAAGGGGATCAGGTATCTGGTTTTTTGGGGAGATTTATTTTTATTCAAGCCATCCAAAAAGGGGCG
>JAABSS010000253.1 GCA_011390235.1 Desulfotignum sp. | reverse complement strand
CCTGTGCAATGTCAGGAGGAGTAACCTGGACCCCGGAACATGGGAGCCGGTTTTTTTTGTTCTGAGCAGACCCGAAAGCAGGAGTGGAAAAAGACAGTGGTTGAATGGAAATTCCAAAACCACATTAAAAACTCCGTTAAAAAACCACATTAACTAAAAAAGGTTTTCAGCCAAAAAGCTAAAACCCTTTATATTACTGGTGGGCCGTGAAGGGATCGAACCTTCGACCTACTGATTAAGAGTCAGTTGCTCTACCAATTGAGCTAACGGCCCGCTGAATTTCAACAAAGGGCAAAATACCAGCCGGAAAACCCCTTGTCAATGGTTTTTTCACCTGCAGATGCAAACAAACCGGTTGACCGGTTAAAAGCAGGTTTGGTATAGTCACAAATTTATGAAACACGCCACCATCCAGCTTGGTCTGGATACCACACTTTAGATGTCAGGAGAAACCATATGATATTTTCAAAATCTTGCGCTTTGTTTGATGAGGCAAAAGACCTTATTCCCGGCGGTGTTAATTCTCCGGTCAGGGCCTGCGGCTCTGTGGGCGGAAAACCGCTGTTTATTGAAAAAGGGGACAAGAGCCGGCTGTATGATGCAGACGGCAATGCATTCATTGATTATGTATTGTCATGGGGACCTTTGATATTAGGGCACCGGCCGCCGGCTGTCATCCAGGCCCTCCGGGATGTGCTGGAAACAGGCACCAGTTTCGGGGCCCCCACCCATCTGGAAACCCGTCTGGCAAGGATGGTAACCCGGATGGTTCCGTCCGTGGACATGGTGCGGATGGTCAATTCCGGCACTGAAGCCACCATGAGCGCTTTACGTCTGGCCAGGGGATTTACCGGACGCGACATTATCATCAAATTTGACGGCTGCTACCACGGGCATGCCGACACACTGCTGGTGGCGGCCGGATCCGGGGTGGCTACATTAGGTATTCCAGGCAGCCCCGGTGTTCCCGAATCGGTTATCCAGAACACCTTGTCATTACCGTATAATGATATTGACGGATTCAGACAGGTGATGAAACAAAAAGGGGACAAGGTGGCCGGGGTGATTCTGGAGCCGGTGGCAGGAAACATGGGTATGGTGATGCCTGAAGAGGGATTTCTGGAAACCCTGAGACAGGAAACCGAAAAATACGGTGCCTTGCTGATTTTTGACGAGGTCATGACAGGATTTCGGGTAGACAAAGGCTCTGCCCAGGGACTGTTTAATATTACACCGGATCTGACCTGTTTTGGTAAAATCATTGGCGGGGGTCTGCCTGTGGGAGCCTATGGCGGCAGGCGCGATATCATGGCCCAGATAGCCCCCACCGGATCCATTTACCAGGCCGGTACCCTGTCAGGCAATCCTCTGGCCATGGCAGCCGGTATTGCCACGTTGACCGCCCTTCAGGAGGACGGGGTGTATGAGACCCTGAACCACCGGACCAAGGCCCTGATGGAAGGACTGCAGGCAGCTGCAGATGGTGCAGGCATTGCCTTTCAGAGCGGGCATGCCGGGTCCATGGCAGGGTTTTTCTTTAATGACCGCAAGGTCTGTAATTTTGAAGATGCAAAAACCAGCGATCTGGAAAGGTTTGCCGCGTTTTACAGGGGCATGCTCAAAAAAGGCGTATACCTGGCACCATCCCAGTTCGAGGCCTGTTTTGTATCCCTGGCACACACAGACGAAGATATTGCTGACACCATTGCCGCTGCAAAATCGGTAATGGCGGATCTTTAGTCCATGTCCCCCCTCCATAAAATCCACTTGACAGCTGCCTGCGGCACCGGTATGGGCACCCTTGCCTGTGTGTTAAAACAGATGGGATATGACGTCACCGGTTCAGATCAGCATGTGTATCCGCCCATGAGTGATTTTCTGGCTGACAGCGGAATACCGCTTTTTAACGGGTTCGGCCCACAGAATCTGGCCCATGATCCGGATCTTGTTATCATCGGCAATGCTGTCACCCGGGATAACCCGGAAGCACAGGCAGTGCTGGAGCGCGGCATTCCCTATCTGTCCATGCCCCAGGCTGTGAACCGGTTTGTTGCAGCGGGCAAAAAAATTATTCTGGTAACCGGCACCCACGGCAAGACCACCACTGCATCCATTATGGCGCATATCCTTGCAGCAGCCGGACTGGATCCCGGTTTTCTGATCGGCGGCATTCTCAAGGATTACCAGTCCAGTTTCAGGATCGGTGCAGGTGATTACATGGTGATTGAAGGAGATGAGTATGATACAGCCTTTTTTGACAAAGGCCCCAAGTTCATGCACTATGATCCTTTTATTACCATTATCACCGGGGTGGAATTTGACCATGCTGATATTTTTAAGGATCTGGACCATGTGAAGACGGTTTTTGCCGGTCTGGTTAAAAAAGTGGCGGACAAAAGCCATGTCATCGCTTATGCAGGCAGTCCCCATCTCATGGATATCCTGAAAAATGCGGCCAGAAATGTTATCACATACGGCAAAGGTGCAGACTGGTCATTTGCTGCTCCTGCATACCATGATTTTCTTACCCGTGCCCGGATCCAGGGTCCGGACACATCCTATGAAATTGAAACCCGGTTGCAGGGGGAGCACAATCTTCTGAATTTTACGGCCTGCGCAGCTGCAGCAGATATTATCGGTGTGGATACCGGCCTGGTGCAGACGGCCATGGCCTCTTTTTCCGGTATCAGGCGCCGCCAGGAAATCCGGGGGATTAAAAACCGGATCACGGTGATGGATGATTTTGCCCATCACCCGACAGCGGTCAAAGAAACTATTCAGGCGGTCAAGCCCTTTTACAGCAAAGGCCGTGTTATTGCCGTTTTTGAACCCCGTACCAACACCTCCATGCGCACTTTTTTTCAGACAAGCTATCCCGGGGCTTTCAGGCAGGCTGATCTGGTTTGTATATGCAATCCTTGTGTGAAAAAAAAGATCCCGCAAAACGAACAGCTTTCACACGAAAAACTGGTTTCAGATATTAACAAGCTGGGGGTTGAAGCCCACCATTTTGCTGATGTACAAAAGGTGCTGGCCTTTTTGTCACCCAGGCTTGCCCCGGAAGATCTGGTATTGATCATGTCCAACGGGGGATTTGATAATATCCATACCAGACTGCTTGAGATGATTGAATGAAAAAAAACTGGTATCGCCTTGTCTGTATCGGAATCTGTCATATAGTATTGTACATCTATATGGTTCCCCGGGTTATTTATCCGCGGTTTGGAAAGCAGGGTGTTGTGATTACCACGGTTCTGGCATTTCTTGCTCTTGCTCTTGCTCTTGCTCTTGCTCTTGCTCTTGCTCTTGCTCTTGCTCTTGCTCTTGCTCTTGCTTTTGCTCCTGCTCTTGCTTATGCTTTTGCTCTTGCTCTTGCTC